>JBGGOQ010000002.1:300000-461260 GCA_041320695.1 Caldicellulosiruptoraceae bacterium PP1
AATTAAAAAGGCTATATCCAAGAGAGTGCCTTAAAATATATATAAATATATTGGAAAATAATGATAGAGAGATAGAGATAATACCTATTGGAAACAAATATATGCATTTTAAGGACGTGATTTTTTAATGCTTATTCTTGGAATTGAGACATCTGGAAAAGTAGCTTCTGTTGCTGTATCAGATAATCTTAAGATTATTTCAGAAGTTACACTTAATACAAAGCTTGTTCATTCAGTTATGCTTATGGATTTGATAGATACATCTTTAAAAAATCCAGGGTTATCAATAGATGATATAGATATTTTTGCATGTTCAATAGGTCCTGGATCTTTCACAGGTCTTAGAATAGGGGTTTCTACTATAAAAGCATTCTCATATGCTAAAGATAAAAAGTGCATTGGTGTAAATTCATTAGAAGCATTATGCTATAATGCTTTTGGTACAAATAAATATATAATACCAGTAATTGATGCAAAATCTAATATGCTTTTTTCTGCTGTGTATAGATTTGAAGATGATGCACTAAAAACATATGAAAATGTTGGTATATACAGTATTGAGGAGATAAATAAGTTTACTGAAAAATATAAAGACTATGTTCTTATTGGTGAGGGTATTGATGTTTACATGTTCGAAAATCTTAATAAAGTTCCCGAATTTATAAGATATCAAAAAGCCTCAAATGTATGTATTAAAGCCTTTGAACTATATAATGAAGGGAAGTCAATTTCTCATTTTGATTTAAATCCATTGTATCTTAAAAAATCATATGCAGAAAAGGAGAAAAGCATTTGATTAGAAGAATGACCCATAATGATATAGATGAAGTTTATGAAATTGAAGTCTTATCTTTTTCAGAACCATGGAGCAAGACTCTTTTTGAGGATGAACTCGAAAATGAGCTTGCTCATTACTTTGTTTATGAAGAATCTGGTAAAGTGATAGGCTATGTTGGAATGTATCATATTCTAAACGAAGGACACATAACAAACATAGCCGTGAATCCAGATTTTAGAGGCAAGGGTATTGGTAAAGAACTGCTTTTGCATATTTTAAAGTATGCGAAAGAGAATGATATTGTTGCACTAACTCTCGAGGTAAGAAAAAGTAATATTGTAGCTCAAAATCTATATAAAAGTTTTGGCTTTAAGGAGGCTGGTATCAGAAAAAACTACTACAAAAACCCAACCGAAGATGCTGTAATTATGTGGCTTTATTTAGGCTAAGAAACTTTTGATTGAGTATTTACAACAGAAGAGGGATCTATAGCTAATGAATCTGTATATTCAACTATTTCAATCTCACAATTTGGCCCAATTTCTATATTCCTGCCACGTACAATCTTACAGGTGGTATTTTCAAGATGAATAACATCACCTTCTATGCTGTTTACATCAAGCCTTGAATCAAAAGACCTGATTAAATTTGATAATAATGGAATTTTTACACCCTTTACATATATACTTGTGCATCCGATTTCTCTAACAGAACATTTTCTGAAAACCTTTATTGAAATATTCTCAGCATTGAGGAGCCCATCTATGTTAAAGCTGCCTTTGACCTCAAAGTTATCAGCACTGAAATCACCCTTTGTGCTAACAAAGCCATTAATTTCAACATTATTAGCATCAACATTACCAAGTATATTAAGTGTACCATTGATTTCAAAATTATCAGTATTTAGATCATTTGATATAGAGCATGTGCCATTTACCTCAATACTATCTGTTTTTACAAAGCCGTTAAAGTTAGCAGTTCCATTTATTTCAATACTTTGAGCATGAACATCACCTTGATGATTAATAACTCCATTACATTCTAATGTAGTACAGTTAATATTTCCGTTTCCATTTCCAGCGCCGTTAATCTCTACATTGCTATAATTTCCTCCTGCAATTTGGCCAGCACCATTAATAACTACGTTATATCTTTCATTTTCACTCATAAAAAATCTCCCTTTCTATATTTTTTTCAGTTTTAATTCTTCAATACACTTTTCAATATCAATAGAAGCAATAATCTTAGCCTCTTTATCAAACAATGTATTTTCACAACCAAGGACAATAAATGATATACCAAATTTTCTCACAATACTTAAAATTTTGTATGTTCCAACAAAATTTTCATCAGAACTAGGATTTAATGTGTCAATTATAAGCTTTGCTTCTTCTAATGTGATTTCACTGTTAATAAGTAAACTGTCAATAATATAAGAGCATATAATCTCAGTGAACGATAATAATTGCTTTTCACCCCAGAACATCTTCAGAAAATTAAATGTTCTTGACGAAACAATGTTATGGGTTATTAAACTGTCTAGAGTAAGCTCTCTTATAACTATATTTTCAGAGAATACATCAGCTAATTGGTCAAGGGACAGGTCATCTTTCATATTTTTGATTTTATTTATCCTGTCTATTATCTTATCTTTTGGGAAAAATGTTTCTTGTCCTGTAAATGTAGATTTTCTAATAAACCATTCCTCAGGAATAAGCTTTTTCCTTTTCCAACGATAAAGCTGTCCATATGATATCTTTGTTATCTCTAATAGTTCCTTTTTTGAAATAAGTTCTTCGTTCATTTTTGCCACCTCAATATTATTGTAACATAACAATGTTACACTGTAAACAATAATTCTATAAATTTTGGAATATAAGTATGTGTTTTATAACTACTAAACTGTATTGAAGTAAAATAATATTAACAGCAATTATCAAATATTTATATTTTGAGATATATATAAAAATAAGACTTAAACACATCATTACAAAAAATACCTTGAATATTAAAAAATATAAAGGATTTTTGACTATGAGAAATCTCATTATAGGATTTGCTTCGTATATAAAAGAGTATTTTATACCAATATAGGTAAAAATAGCATCAATGAAATTTAATAAATAAAGAGAAAGGATTAATAAAAAATATTTAATTTTTTGAATACTCAAAAATAATCACCTCATTAATATAATTGCAAAAATAATGAAATATAAACTATTTAAAACAATATTGAATAAAATAAATATGTATTGATAAATTAGTAATTACTTTCAAAATTATAATTGTTATAAAGCCTTTTAAGTTATATAATATTTTAGTAAGTTTAAAGAAGGAAGGGGGCATATAATGAAAAGATTGTTTGGCACTGATGGCGTTAGAGGAATTGCAAACCAAGAGCTTACTTGTGAGCTTGCGTTTAACCTTGGGCGTGCAGGTGCATATGTTTTAACAAAGGTACACAAGAAACCAAAGATAATAATAGGGAAGGACACAAGGCTTTCTTGTGATATGCTTGAGTCTTCATTAGCAGCAGGGTTATCTTCTGTTGGTGCAGATGTTTATCTTGTTGGGGTAACAACAACACCGGCTATTGCATATCTAACTCGTGAAAAAGGATTTGATGCTGGGGTTATGATTTCAGCGTCACATAATCCTTATGAATTTAATGGAATTAAGTTTTTTAACTCTGATGGATTTAAACTTTCAGATGCTACAGAAATGGAGATTGAGGATATTATACTAAATAATAGGTTTGATGTTATCCCAAAACCAGAGAATAATATGATTGGTAAAATTCAAACAATCGATTTGAAAGAGGATTATAAGAGATTTTTAAAGTCGACTGTTGATGGACTTAATTTAGTTGGGACAAAGATAGTTCTTGATTGCGCAAATGGTGCTTCGTATAAGATTGCACCTGAAATTTTTAGAGAGCTTGGTGCTGATGTTGTTGTTCTTTCTGATAATCCAAATGGTATAAATATTAACAAAAACTGTGGGTCTACACATTTGGAACATCTTCAGGAAGAAGTCTTAAAACATCAAGCTGATTTTGGTATTGCCTTTGACGGTGATGCTGATAGATGCTTGGCTGTTGATGAAAATGGTGAGGTTGTTGATGGCGACAAAATAATGCTTTTGATTGCAAACAATCTCAAAAAACAAGGGAAATTATCAAGTGATACATTGGTTGTTACAGTTATGAGTAACTTAGGACTTTTTGTTGCAGCAAAAGAACTTGATATAAACCTTGAAGTAACTAAAGTAGGAGATAGATATGTTTTAGAGAAGATGCTTGATGGTAATTTTGTTGTTGGTGGAGAGCAATCAGGGCATATTATCCTATTAAGTCACACAACAACTGGAGATGGTATTTTAACATCACTACATCTTGCTAAATTAATAAAAGAAAGTGGCCAAAAGTTATCCGAACTCTCAAAAATCATGAAAGTATTTCCTCAAGTTCTCAAAAATGCAAAAGTATCAAATGAGAGAAAGAATGACTATATAAATGATATTAAAATAAAGAATTTTATTTCTGACCTTGAAAATAAATACAGCGGGAAAGGTAGAGTTTTAATAAGACCATCTGGTACAGAGCCACTTGTAAGAGTAATGATTGAGGGAGAAAACCTTGAAGAAATAACAAATGATGCTTCAAATCTTGCATTGCTAATAGAAGAAAGACTATCATAAAGTCTTTCTTACAAAAGCGCCTGAACCTACAAATACAGTAGGTTGACGAGGACCGAGGCTAATCGAGTTATCGGCGGATACCTCGGCGGATAAAGCCAAATAGCTTTATTCGAAAGTCTATGCTACAAAGCTTTTGGGGTAACCCAAAGACAAAGGCATAGGCAGTTTGCATAGATATTTAGATTTTAGGAGGATTATATATATGTGTGGCATTGTAGGCTATATTGGAGATAGAGATTGTATCTCTATTTTGATAAATGGTTTAAAAAGGCTTGAATATAGAGGATACGATTCAGCAGGTGTTGCTGTTATAGATAAAAATAATGAGAATATAAATATAATTAAAACTAAAGGAAGGCTTTCTGTTCTTGAAGAGAAGGTAAAAAAAAGCACTATTTCTGGTAACATTGGTATTGGACATACAAGATGGGCAACACATGGTGAACCATCTGATGAAAACTCACACCCACATACAAGCCAGAATGGCAGAATTGCAATTGTACACAATGGTATCATTGAAAACTATCTTAAACTAAAAGAATATCTTATCAAAAAAGGTTTTGAATTTACTTCTGATACAGATACAGAGGTTGTTGCTCATTTAATTGAATACTATTATAAAGGAGATATTATTGAAGCATTTATTAAAACACTTGAAAAAATTCAAGGTTCATATGCACTTGGAGTTTTAAGCCTTGATAATCCTGATATGATGCTTGCAGCAAGAAAGGATAGCCCACTTATTGTAGGACTTGGTCAAGGTGAGAATTTTATTGCATCAGATATTCCTGCAATCCTTGAATACACGAGAGATATATACATTCTTGAAGAAAATGAAATAGCAATACTTAAAAAAGATGGTGTCGAAATAATAAACACCGAAAGAGAAACAATAAATAAAGAGGTATTCCATGTAACATGGGATATTTCATCAGCTGAAAAAGGCGGCTATGAGCACTTTATGATAAAAGAAATTATGGAGCAGCCAAAAGCTGTTAAAGATACATTAACTGGAAGGTTACCAGAAGAAGGCTTTGATATCAACCTTGATGGAATTAAGATAACAGCAGATGATTTGAAGAATATCAATAAAATATTTATAGTTGCTTGTGGAACTGCTTATCATGCTGGTATTGTTGGTAAATATGTAATTGAAAAACTAACCCGAATTCCTGTTGAGGTTGATATAGCAAGTGAGTTTAGATATAGAGATCCAATAATTGATAAGAATACATTAACAATTGTTATTTCTCAATCCGGTGAAACAATAGATACATTAGTTGCAATGAGAGAGGCTAAAATAAGAGGTTCAAGAACACTTGGGATAGTTAATGTTGTAGGTTCATCTATAGCAAGAGAGGTTGATGACTGCCTTTATACATGGGCAGGTCCTGAAATTGCAGTTGCCTCAACAAAGGCATATACAACCCAGCTAATTTGCTTATATCTGATAGCTCTGGACTTTGCTAAGAAGCTTGAAAGAATATCAGATGACCAATTTATTAGGCTTAGTAGAGAGATTAGAAGCATTCCTGAAAAGATTGAAAATATACTTACTCATAAAGAAAATATACAAAAATATGCTTCAGAAAACTTCAATGCAAAGGATATCTTTTATTTAGGAAGAGGGCTTGATTTTGCAGTTGCTATGGAAGGATCTTTAAAACTCAAAGAGATTTCATATATACATTCTGAAGCCTATGCAGCAGGCGAATTAAAACATGGAACAATTGCTTTAATTGAGAAAGGGACATTTGTTTTAGCATTAGCAACACAAGAAGCACTATTTGATAAGATGATAAGCAATATAAAAGAGGTTAAATCTCGTGGTGCCGTTGTAATGTCAGTAGCACTTGAAGGAAACACAGAGATAGAAAAGGTATCAGATTATGTTTTATATATCCCTAAAACAGAACCAGAGATTGCACCAGTTTTAACTGTTATACCATTGCAGCTTTTTGCTTATTACACAGCAGTATTCAGGGGCTGCGATGTAGACAAACCAAGAAACTTAGCAAAAAGCGTAACTGTAGAGTAAAACCAATGAGCCAATGGGGACGGTTGTATATACACAATAAACTCCACTCCATGATAATAAAGTTGACTCTATGATAATAAAGTTCATTCCAAAACCTCGTAGCAGATGCAGGATAACTCCTGATTTGCTGCGGGGCTTTTGTTTTTTAGGGTAGGTAGGGCTAAGGTGTAAGGGTTAAGAAATTAGATTCTTTATTAGAATTTTGATTAGAATGTTGTGATGATTAAAGCCTTCAAACTATTGATTTTAAAGGGATTGAGGATAGTATTGATTACTGTATTGAAGGAAATATTGATATATTAATTGATAAGATGCACTGAAGGATGCACATACCTTAACCCTTATCCCATGAAACTTATCCCTATTTTTCTTTCAACTTGCTCCTAAAAAGAACCAACTTTATTTTAAAAATTATTACAAGGATTAAGGAAAAAGTGTTAATAAATGGGATAAAAATATGAGATTTTAGAGCGGACTTTATTATCTGGAAAGAAATAGGGAAATAGGTTCAAGGTGAGAAGGGATAAGGGGTTGAGGGTGTGAGGGCTGGAGCGGAGTTTATTTTAAATATACATAGTTAGGGGTAAGGATTTTTGGGGATAAGGAATAAGGAAAAATCAATAAATAATAAAGTTTGCTCCGTGATAATAAAGTTGATTCTAAAACAATAAAGTCGGTTCTGTAATAATAAAGTTGGTCCTGGAATAATGAAGTTATGCCATTGAAAGGTTATAAAGTGGTATGAAAATAGAATTAAAGATTAAGAATTACAAATGCAGAATGCTTGTTTCATAAGTAGCAAAATTTTATCAAAATAAAATTGAAGTTATAACGGGAATTTATTATCAGGATTTAGAGCATGGATATTAAAAAATAGAAGGAGATATTTATAGTAAGGTATTTGGATAAATAAATATTAATGTATAATGATAATAGGATATTATTTTTACTTTTGCAGAATATAGAGAAATGATAAAATAGAAATGCATCAATACAAGTAAAAGGAGTCGTGAGGGTATGAAAATTCTTCAATTGAAGATAACATTAAAAGACGTAAAGCCTCCTGTCTGGAGAAGGGTATTGGTTAGAGACGATATCACGTTTTATAAACTCCACAGGATAATCCAGTATGCGATGGGATGGTTTGAATCCCACCTTTATGAGTTCAGGCTAGGAGAAATGATTATTGGGGAAAAAGATGATGACTGGGACTTTTACGACAGATATGAAGTAAAAAGTGCAAAAAGGGTAAAGTTAAGCAGCATGAACTTTGCGCCAAAGGATAAATTCAGATATGTTTACGATTTTGGTGATGACTGGAGACATGACATTGTTGTTGAGAAGGTGCTTGCCCCAGAAGAAGGTATTAAATATCCAGTATGTATCGGTGGTAAAAGAAACTGTCCTCCTGAAGATGTAGGTGGGCCGTGGGGATATGAGGACTTTCTTGAAGCAATTCAAGACCCGCAGCATCCAGAGCATGAATCCATGCTTGAATGGGTGGGGGGTTCTTTTGACCCTGAAGAATTCAGCATAGATGAAGTCAATAATATGTTGAAGATGATAAAGTAAAAGCATATAGAACATATTTTATCGGACTTTGTATGGAGGAGATAAGGTGATAAAATAGGGGGAAAAATAACATGTCAGATAACATTAATAAAGTAGTTGTTATTTATAAATCAAAATATGGCAGCGCACAACGCTATGCACAGTGGATTGCAGATGAAGTCAAGGCGGATTTATTTGAAAGGTCTAAAATTACACTAAACGACATACTCAAATATGATACAATTGTTTATGGCGGTTCACTGTATGCTACTGGTATTTTGGGTATCTCACTCATAAAAAAGAACTTCGACAGAATGAAAGATAAAAAAGTGATAGTATTCTCTGTAGGTGCGTCTCCCGCACATCCTGAAGCAATAAATGATATTAAAAATAATAATTTTACTGAAGAAATGAAGGAAAAAGTCTATTTCTTTCACTTGCGGGGTGGCTTCAATTATAAAAAGTTAAATCCAATTGATAAGGTTTTAATGTATCTTCTAAAGAAAAAAATTGAGCATAAAAAACCTGATGAACTTACTGACGATGAAAAAGGAATGCTTATATGCTATAAACATCCTGTTGACTGGACAAATAAAAAATCAATAAATCCGATTATTGAATCAATAAAAAGTAGAAGTCCAGGGCTAAGAAGAGAATCTTAGGCATTTATTAATTTTACAAATATTGCATTGTATATTATTAAAGTGTGATACAATAGTTATTAAGCAAATTTATAGGGGGTATTTGGAATATGAAATTTAGAAAGTCTATAAGTTTACTGGTATTATGTATTGCTGCTCTGTCATTGATTGCAACAACATGTGGAATTTTTTCAAAACAAGGTCCTGGAGAATATAATTTTACATCAATACACGGTCAAACAATAACTATTTACGGTAAAGGAATATATGGCAACAATTCTGTATTAGCAGCCCTGCAGGCCATACCGCAGGATATCGTGACATTGGGTTTAGGCATCCCGATTCTTATAATCTCGCTCTTTCTGGCAAGAAAAGGTTTAATAAAAGGAAGGCTGCTTCTAGGTGGAACATTGGGATATTTTTTAATTACATATATGATGTATACATTTATTGCAATGTATAACAGGCTGTTTTTGGTATATGTAGTGCTTATGTCAGCAAGTTTTTTTGCATTTGTTTTGACTTTGCTGGCATTTGATATTGAAAAAATGAGTTCTTATTTCAGTAATAAATTGCCAGTTAGGTTTGCAGGAGGCTACCTAATGTTCTCTACGGCAATGATAGGATACTTGTGGCTTGCGAGAGTCATACCAACACTCATTGACGGTTCTGTACCTTTGGAAGTGGAGCATGGTACTACACTAACAGTTCAAGCATTTGACCTGGCATTCTTTCTGCCTGGGATTTTTTTATCGGGGCTGCTTTTGATAAAGAAAAAACCGTTTGGTTACATGTTAGCACCAATTGCGACGGTCACTAATGTTTTAATAATGGCTGCGCTTTTATCAAAGGGAATTTCAATGAACCTGGCCGGCATAGAAGGAACTCTTCCAATGATTATTATGACCTCTTTATTTGGCTTGATAGCAATTGTGTCTTTATTTTTGATATTTAGGAATGTAAACGAACCTGTGCGCACATAAAAAGAAGGCTTTTCGGAACAACAATATTTTATTTTAGTATGGTTTTTCTGTATACCACAAAAAAACTTTATTAAAATAAAACTTAATAAAATTGGAATTTATTGTTACTATATTTATGTGCATGGATATTAAAGAGAAGCCGATGTTGATAGTAAGGTATTTTGGCTAAAAGAGAGGTTAATTAAGTGGTTTTGTGGGGAATCTTCATTAGCGCTTTTTTAATAGGCTTTTCAGGAGCAATGATGCCTGGGCCTATGTTAGGGGTTACGATTGACGGCAGCCTTAAAAAAGGGTGGACAGCAGGCCCTTTGACAGTGTTAGGGCATGGAATATTGGAACTTATATTGATTATCATCATGACATTCGGACTTAAAGATTTCTTTTCCAATCCGACGGTTGCAGGATTTATCGGATTATTTGGCGGCGCTTTTCTCGCATGGATGGGCTATGGAATGATAAAATCCGGCATTAATAAATCAGTTTCTTTGGAGAGCCAAAGAGCAGGGAATAGTGCTGGAGTGGGGAATCTTGCATTGGCGGGAGCGCTTGTAAGTGCTACCAATCCGTATTTTATTCTCTGGTGGGCGTCAACAGGTATGGAATCAATACGCCAGTCTTATACTTCAGGGCTAATTGGTGTTTTGTTCTTTTTTGTAGGACATATTTTATCCGACTTTGTATGGTATTCAGCAATTTCCACGGCATTTTCCAGAGGCAAGAAACTGATAAGTGATACTGTATATCGCTGGATTATTTTGTTGTTAGGCATATTTATTATAGCATTTTCAATCTATTTTATAGGCAGTGGATGGAAAATGCTTCAAACCTGATGATATAATTTCAAGGTGGACCTGATGAAAAAGATGCTATTACCTCGTAATAGATTTAAAATTTAAACTGGAGGTCAAACTCTATGAAATCAATGCTTTTTGAAATTAACAAGAAAAGATGGTTGACGCTATTTTTAGTAGCATTATCAGCAACAATATTTAGATTGATACTGCAGGCTTTTATCCCTTCAAGCGGTAGTAATCCTTTTCCTCCGAGTGCAATCGTCAAAGCAGGACTATTAATCCCCTCTTTTACTATTTATGCACTAATAACCTATTTTTTATTAGCGGTAGTATTTGTCATAATACAGGGTCGTCTACCAGGAACAAAGATTAAAAAAGGTTTAATGTTCGGTTTTTTATTCTGCATGATGTGGGGAATATACTTATTTGAGCCTTTACCTCACGTTTCAAGCACATCACTGACCGAACTTTTTGCTTATCCAATAGTGGATGGAATATCACTTGTATTTTTAGGATTGCTGTTAGGAAAATTCGTTGCTGTAGATTCCCAATTGTCAAGGAAAGTATACATTAATCTTAACATTGTACCGTTAATGGCAATACCTGTATGTTTCCTAGTACTGAGAGTATTTTGTTATAGTATAGTTCATATTTATTCCTCTTTTACTACCAATCCGTTAGGAACAATGATATGGGTAGTTGCATCAGGTATCTGGATAGGGGTTTTGTATTTATTTCTCGGACAAGGCATTAAGATAGAATCTCCGATGTTAAAATCACTATTTTTTGGCATTATAGTCTTTGGAATTAACCTTTTTCTTTTCAATTTTTTCATTACTTTGGTGTTCGAATCAGATATTGCTGATTTAATCATAAGAACTATGACAGACATCATATCTGTAACGATAGGAGTCTATATTTATGAGAAAGTTCGTTTCCTCATGATTTTGGCTCACAGCAAATAGTAAGTATTCAGAAAATGCAAATAGTTAATATCAATGTAAAATAGAAGGATTTCATTGGCTATACTTTATTGCACATTATTTATTAAATTCGAAGCAAGAAATATACATGTAAGATTAAAAATGATTTACCGTATTTATTTCGGAGGGAAGTAAAAGATGACAAATGAAATATTAAATAAATCCTGTTGTAGAGGTAAAATAGAATCATCTCATAAAATAGAGGATGACAATATATGTCCTGTATGTAAAACATCAGGAATTAAAGTAAAGAATATTACTGTCAGGCATTTGGTAGTTGATACGCTGACAGAATCGGTCAGAGATATGGATTATTATATATGCATGAATGAAGAATGTGATATTGTTTATTATAATCCAGAATCAGGCATTAAGTTTGATAAGCAGCAAGTGAAAGTGCCTGTATGGTTTAAAAAAGACGCTAATCCTAAATATGCCTGCTATTGCAGCAAGGTTACAGAGGATCGGATAATAGATGCCGTAATAAAACACGGTGCAAAAACAGTTAAGGATATAATAGAAATCACAGGGGCGATGAAAAACAGCCAGTGTCTAAAGAATAACCCATTAGGGAAATGCTGTCATGAAATAATTCAGAAGGCTATAGACAAAGGATTATCTATGAAATAAGTGCAGTTATATTTAATACTGCATTTTTTATAATCCAAAGGAAGGTATAATTCTATCTTAATATAAACTTTCCGTAATGGATTTCAAGAAAGGCTACGCTGATATTCAAAATGTTTCTAAATAGAAGCCTTTCTCATATAGTGCGGCTTGTTAACTTTAGGGAGGAAAAAGGTTATGGGAATTGATATGCATGAGAAGCAAGAAAAATAGGTCAGTTAACAGGAGATATGTCTTATACACTGCAAATTGTAAAGAAATTGAAAAGAATGGGTTTTAGTATAAAACAAGTATTACAAACTATTGAGTTGCCCGAGAGTGCTGTTTTGCAGGCTTTTGCTGTTAAAAATGCAATTGTTAAATATGCAGGATGGGTGAGTGGATATGGAAAGGTCATCATCCTTCAGTCAGGAAAGTACGATATTTAATATGCTCTTCTTGCGGACATAGACGTACAGGTCGGGCAAACGGTAACCAAAGGACTGCAAATAGGAGGTGCTGACTCTACAGGAAATTCCACACTTACGAACGTATCAGGAAAGACGAGTTTGCAATGATACTGGCCAGAGTTACAGGTGTATGTGGGGGATATGCAGAAGCTTTCAATATATTAGCTCAGATGGCCGGAATACCTTCAATAGTCATCAGCGGAGAAGCAATAAATACCAGGTTTTCTGGTCCGCATGCATGGAACATGGTCAAGGTGAATAATGAAGTCAGATATGTAGATGTTACCTGGGATGACCCGTTACCAGATGGGGGACCCGGATATGTAAGGTATAACTACTTTTTGTTGACAGAAGAACAAATAGCTAAAGACCACTCATGGGATAGAAACAAATACAACCCTGAATTCTTAGATTTGATGCAAAAGTATATGAACTAAATTTAAAGAGGCAGAGTTTTAAACTCTGCCTGTCGTTTTTATAAAGGTTCTATGTCAATAGTTGAGGTAGGTAATTTTGAAAAAGACTTGTCAATAATTTTGTGTCTGTTCATAGTAACGTAACTGGAAAAGTTGATTTGTATCATAAATACATGATTTAATTTTTGGGACCGAATTTTTCCATTTGCTTTGTTTAAAACGTTCTCTTTGCAAGAAGATATTCAATATTATTATTTAAATAAATATTAAGTTCAGCTAACATAAATAAATTTAAGAATTCTTCCAGGAAAGCCTGCATAACAGGTTTATTATTTGGGTCATTATAAAAATATTTATTAAGCATTTTTTCAACTGTGTCATTTTTTATTTTTTCAAGGGTATTTTTATCCATTATACCTACCCCCCTTTATCTTTTATTATATATCAGACACAATTTCATTTTAACATCCATAGAAGGGATAAAGGGTTGAGGGTGTGAGGGCTGGAGTGGAGATTATTTTAAATATACATTTGGATGAGGTAAATTATTATTTGAAGATGATTAAGTAAAGATATGGTGGATGGTTGATATACCCCCTTCTATAATAGTTTTATTTTTTTTCATTGTCTACTATAATAAGAGCATAAAGCCTACCAAAAACTTTTTCTTATTGCTTTAATATTTCTTCTCTTTTTAAAATATGATTAAAGATACAAGCTTTTCTCTATGAATTAATCTAAAGGTAACTTTCTCAACACAAGCCCCACCTTGTTTGATTTCTTATCAATAACAACATATCCGAACTTTGGAAACTTTAATAGTGATTTGTACATAATAAAGTCAGCAGATGTATTTGTATATTCGGGGGCGTATCTAAACCTGAATGTTTCACTTTCCACAATGGTATAATTTGAATTTTTGGCAGGGAATTTGACAATAAAATTGCCTTTTTTATCTATTAAACCAATTGTATATCCTTTTATCACAACAGATGCCATTTCAGCAAAGAAAGAGCTTGCTTCAACAAATTGAGGCTTTAGAATGTAATTTCCTGAAGAATTTATATATCCCCAGTATTTATTTTGATGGACAGCAGCACATCCTTCCTGAAAATTTCTTACACTGTCAAATTGGGGGTTTATGGCTATTTTAAAGTTTTGGTTTATAAATCCCCATTTGCCATTTTGCTTGATAGAACAAAGCCCTTCAGAAAATTCGCCTATATCATCAAACATAGGCTTTATTGTCCATTTGCCGTTTATATCAACAATTCCCCATTTTTTATTTTTATAGACAGCCATAACATTATTAATGCCAATACCTTTTACATTATCAAAGGCTTCTTTACTTTCCAAGGTTTTACCACTTTTGTGGAAAATCAGCTTATATTTTTGACCCGCAAGCTGCCAAGATATAGAGTCAGGAAGCGGATCTGATTTTTTTTGTTTTGACTCAGAATTTTGCTGATTTATGCTATTATCAAGCACATTTTTAAACTTCTGATTAGATAACACATTTTCAAATGAATCATATTGACACTCTACGAAAGAATTACCAAGGGTATCAATTGCACCAAATTTGCCATCCTTTGAAACTAAAAAATATTGTATATACCATCCTGGCCATACACCATCTTTTAGTTCAACCACAGATAGGCAATAATTTCCATAAACAACGTGAGGTAGATTGTATTTGGTATTTGGATTAAAGCTGAGAATTTGCACAAAATACATCTTATCAAATTGAGGAGGAATGAATACTTTTTTATCCAAATTTAAAAAACCATATTTACCATCTTTTTCGCAGATGTATACATTTAGCCATGGATTTATCACTTCTAAAGAATCCAGGATTGGTTTTGCAATTATGTTAATTTTAGAATCAATAAAGCCTACTTTTCCATTCTGCAAGATTGCAAAGATGCCTTTGTATATTTTATTCTCAATGCCCATAATTGAAGAGCCGATAAAAACAATCGGATGTATTTCATCAAATTGAGGCTTCAAGAGAATATTGCCATTTGAATCCATTATCCCCCATTTGCTACCTTTGAGATACGAAATCCATCCGTTTTCCCAAAATTGAAAATTGTCAAATTGAGGGCTTAAGTAAATAAACTTTTGATTTTTGGCCTGCTGAGGAAAGGATATAGTAAAAAGAGCCAAGATATAGAAAGATATAATAAAAGAGGATAAAATCATTTTGAATTTTTTCTGCATGATCAATACCTCCTCAAACATTAAAAGTCTTTGCCTCTTTGACTTTTCTTCAATCTAATACATTAATACTATTATATACCAAAGAAAATCTTTATTGTAGCTGTTGATCATAAATTTGTAGTTCACGAAATAATCAAATAAAATATTACATAAAGTTGTTTTTTAGGTAGAGGTTTGAGATATGTCTTATATGAGAGCTTTTACAAACATTTCTTATATAAAGAATTCTAATGAATATGAGTATATAAAATTAGTTGATGATATAAAAAAGTGTTATTTTTATAGTATCCTAAAGATATCAGCTTTAACGAAAGCCATTGTGTCAGTGAAAATGTTTTACTGTATCTTCTAAAGAAAAAAATTGAGCATAAAAAACCTGATGAACTTACTGACGATGAAAAATGAATGCTTGCATGTTATAAACATCCTTTTGACTGGACAAATATAAAATCAATAAATCCGATTGTTGAATTAATAAAAAGTAGTATCAAATGACATTTATACACAATAGAAATTGAAATTATAATAAAAAATTTGATATGCTAAGGGGTTATGTATGTTCGGATATTTAGGATTTTCTTATGTAGGGTTAGTTTATCTGTTAATGCTATTTATTCCCAATTTAGTATGGGCAAAGAATCCACCAATAGACTATGATACTGAGCATTATGTAAAGGGATAGTTAAAAGTCAAATTATAATAAAAGTTTTTTGCAAGTTATTTTCTGTGGTGAAAGAGTTTAGAATAATATACGGAGCGTGTACTTAATGATATCGTCTTAAAAGAGCCTTAATATTACGTAAAATAAAGAACTATTTATACGTGCCTTTGGAGGAAGATATGCCGTTTTTTTTATATACAAGAAAAGAACTTATAAAAAAGATTAGGATGTTCTATAAGATACAATATGTAAAGGAAAATCTAAAAAAATATAGAATATTTAAGTATAAATTGGTATAATTTTGCGTGTATATACTGATAAATGACTTATAGTATCAAAATTGAGAAATACATAGGAGTGATAAAGTTGATTAGCTTTCAAGATAAAGTTAACTTTATATGGAGTATAGCAGAATTACTAAGAGGCCCCTATAAAAAAGAACAATACGGCGATGTAATACTGCCTATGGCCGTACTCAGGAGGTTTGACTGCGTCCTTGCAGCCACTAAGCAGGAAGTATTAGAAAAGTATGAAGCCTTAAAGAAGTCAGGGCTCCAAAACATGGACCCTGTTTTAAATAGGATATCAAAGCAGGAGTTCAATAATACCAGTAAATATGATTTTGAAAAATTATTGGCTGACCCAGATAATATCGCAAACAATTTAAGAAATTATATCAACGGTTTTTCCAAGAACGCCAGAGAAATCATAGAACATTTTGACTTTGACAAGCAGATTACAAAACTTAATGATAACAACCTGCTTTATCTTGTTGTATCTGAGTTTAATAAGATAGACTTACATCCAGATGTGGTAAGCAATACAGAAATGGGTTACATATTTGAAGAATTGATTAGAAGATTTTCAGAACATGGGGAGGCAGGAGACCACTATACCCCTCGTGAGGTTATAAAGCTCATGGTCAATATTCTACTGAATGAAGATAGCGAGGAATTAACACAGCCTGGGCTTGTTGTGACTGTCTATGACTGCTGTGCGGGGACGGGAGGAATGCTTTCAGTTGCAGAGCAGTACTTGAAAGAACTAAACCCAGGGATACAGGTTGAACTATTTGGACAGGAGATAAATCCCCAATCCTTTAGTATCTGCAAATCCGACATGCTTATAAAAGGACAAAACGCAGACAACATCATTTTAGGCGACAGTTTTACGGAAGATGGACACAGGGGCAGAACCTTTAGATACATGCTCACCAATCCGCCCTTCGGTGTGGAATGGAAGAAAGCGGAGAAGTTTATTCGTGAGGAATATGAAAAAGAAGGGTATAACGGTAGGTTCGGTGCAGGACTTCCCAGAATATCTGATGGTTCCCTTTTATTCCTGCAGCACTTGATATCCAAAATGAAGCAGGACGAAAAAGGCAGCCGTATTGCTATTATCTTCAACGGCTCGCCATTGTTTACGGGGGATGCAGGTTCAGGGGAGTCGGAAATCAGACGCTGGATAATTGAAAATGATATGCTGGAAGGTATTATTGCACTACCTGACCAGTTATTCTACAACACAGGTATTTCTACTTATATCTGGATAGTAACCAACCGCAAAAATAGTGACCCAATGAAGGGACCTGTAAGGACAGGGAAAATACAGTTGGTCAATGCAGTGGACTTCTATCAGAAAATGAGGAAAAGCCTTGGAAACAAGAGAAATGAAATCACTGAAGAACAGATAAAAGAAATTACGAGGATATACGGTGAGTTTAAGGAGAACGAATACTGCAAGATTTTTGATAACGAAGATTTCGGATATCAGAAGATAGTTGTAGAAAGACCTTTAAGGCTTAATTTCCAGGTAACTGAAGAGAGAATCAATAATCTGTATAATGAGGCCACATTTAAGAAACTTGCCGAATCCAGAAAGAAAGGTGTGGCAGGGCTTAAAGAGATAGAAGAAGGGAAAAAACTGCAGCAGCAAATAATAGAAACCTTAAAAACAATGGATTCTACTATTCTGTATAAAAATAGGGATGTGTTTACAAAAGCATTGAGGAAGGCTTTTAAGGACAGTGATATTAAACTGGATAGTGCACTTTTAAAGGCTATTCTTTCTGCCCTGTCCGAAAAAGATGAAACTGCAGACATTTGCGTAGACAACAAGGGTAAACCTGAGCCAGACTCAGACTTGAGGGATACTGAAAATGTACCTTTGAAAGAAGATATCCATGAATACTTTGAACGGGAAGTAAAGCCTCATGTGCCTGATGCCTGGATAGACGAAAGCAAGACTAAAATAGGATATGAAATACCTTTCACAAGGCATTTTTATAAGTATAAGCCACTCAGACCTTCTGAAGAGATTATGAAAGAGATTAGAGAATTGGAACAGAGCATCTTAGAGAAGTTGAAGAAGGTGATGGGGGAATGAGTAAGTTTAAGAGGTATGAAAGGTATAAGGATTCAGGGGTTGAGTGGATAGGTGAGATACCAGAGCATTGGGAGTTAAGGAAAATAAAACATATAGGCATGCTTTCTGCTGGTGGAGTTAACAAGAAAATTGAAGAGGGAGAAGAGTTATTTAAATCTGTCCATTATATGGATGTATATAGAAACTCTGGAAAAGCGATAGGAAATGATGATGACTATTTGGTTGTATCTGCTACTCAAAGTCAGGCTAAGAATTGTACACTTAGGAAAGGTGATGTTTTGTTTACTTCTTCATCGGAGACACCAGATGATATTGGACATGCTGTTACGATTTCCGAAGATTTAGAACAAACATTATATGGATATCACCTTATTAGGTTAAGGTTAGACCGAGATATACCGGCAGATTATAGTTATCGCAAATATATGTTTAATAATCATTATTTTCGAAGTTATTTTTCTTCAAGAACACAAGGTATCACAAGATATGGATTGAAACATGACGATTATAAAGAGGCTGTGGTATTTATACCACCTATTAACGAACAGAAAATTATTGCTAATTTTCTTGACCAAAAAACAGCTGAAATAGATGGTTTGATTACTGATAAGGAAAAATTAATTGAATTATTACAGGAAAAACGACAGGCTATTATAACCGAAGCAGTTACAAAAGGGCTTAATCCGAATGTTAGGATGAAGGATTCTGGAGTTGAGTGGATAGGGAGTATACCAGAACATTGGCAAATTATCCCTTTAAAACATATAACTAACTTTATTTCAAGAGGTAATAGTCCTGAATATGTAGAAGAGAGTTCAATAAAAGTTATAAATCAAGCATGTATCTATTGGGATGAACTAAAAATAGAAAATGTTAAATATCAGTATGATGATATTGATTTTGATAAGTTGAAAGGGAAATTGATTAAAGGAGATTTATTGCTGAACTCTACTGGAACTGGTACTCTAGGGAGAGCAGTAGTATTTAGAGAAGATGGCAAATATATGGCTGATAGCCATGTTACTATTATTCGCTTTAACAAAACAAGAATGAATGAGGTTTTAGCGTTTTATTTGTTACAAACGAAAATATATCAAGGATATATATACAATGCTTTAGTTACTGGTGCTACAAATCAAATAGAATTATCAAGAGAAAGACTAACTGGAACACCTATGATTGTACCACCAAGTACAGAGCAGCAAGAAATAGTTAATTTTTTGAATTCTAAAATCGGACAAATTGCTATTTTAATAAATGAAATCAAAACTCAAATCCATAAACTCGAAGAATACCGCCAATCCCTTATATCAGAAGCAGTAACAGGGAAAATCGATGTAAGGGACTATGTTATGAACAATTAAATTGGAGTGATTTATATGGGCGATTTGAAACTTTTTAGAATAAAAAATGAAGTAAAAGAACTTATAGGCACTTCAGTAGCCATTGAAAAATCTATTCAGACATTAATTGAAAACAATATGGAAACATTCTTTGGAATTAAATTTCTGGCCTCTGAGTATCCTACAGGTAAAAATCATGGGGGGCGAATTGATTCTTTGGGGATAGACGAAAACTATTGTCCTGTGATACTGGAATACAAGAGAGCATTAAATGAAAATGTAATAAACCAGGGGTTGTATTATCTTGACTGGCTAATGGACCATAAAGCAGAGTTCAAATTGCTTGTAATGGAGAAAATGGGTAAGGATATTGCCGATAAGATTGAATGGTCCATGCCGAGACTATTGTGTATTGCAGGGGATTTTACAAAGTTTGATGAATACGCTGTAAAGCAGATTAATAGGAATATAGAACTTATTAGATATAAAAAATATGAGGGCGACTTGATTCTGTTTGAACTGGTAAATGCTACTACAGCATCGCAGACTGCAATAGTTTCAGATGATGGTGCAAATAAACATAATGTATATAAAACAGTAACTGAGAATCTCCAACAGGCAGATAAAGAATTACAGGATTTGTATTATTCAGTTAAAGACTTTATATTAAACCTCGGAGATGACATTCAGGAAAAGGTTCTGAAATACTACATTGCTTTTAAAAAAATTCGAAATTTCGCTTGTGTAGAAGTTTATCCGAAAAGCAAAACAATTCTTATATACTTGAATATAAATCCTAACGAAGTAGAGTTAAAGGAAGGTTTTACAAGAGATGTGAGCAATATCGGTCATTACGGTACGGGAAACTTAGAGGTTAGGATAAACAATAAAGATGATTTTGAAAAGGCTAAAGCGCTTATAGCAAAAAGTTATGATGAAAATTAGTTGGGGGGATATAAATGGCTAAAACTCCTGAAGAACTTTTAGAAAAGGGTTTTGAAGAATATATTGAGGAGTACCTTTTAAAAAATGGATATGTGAAGGGCAGTCCTGACTATTACAACAAAGAATATGCCTTAGATACCAAAATTCTATTTGAATTCTTAGAGGATACTCAGCCGAAAAAGATGGATAGGTTAAGGCAAATTCATAAAGACCAGTATAAGTTTAAAATTCTAAAACGACTCAATACGGAACTGAATAACCGTGGTATGATTGATGTATTAAGACATGGGATTAAAGATTATGGCGTATACTTGGACCTTGCCTATTTTCAGCCTGCCAGCAAATTAAACGATGAAATGGTTAAACTTTATCAAAAAAATAGAATATCTGTCACAAGGCAGGTGCACTACAGCACCAAAAACGAAAACAGCATTGACATGCTCATCTGTGTCAATGGACTTCCCGTTGTTGTGCTGGAACTTAAAAATGCTTTTACTGGTCAAACCTATGAAGATGCAATAATGCAGTACAAGAAAGATAGAAGCCCTAATGAACTATTGTTCCAGTTTAAGAAAAGAGCCATTGTATTTTTTGCAGTAGATACTCAAGAAGCCTATATGACTACAAGGCTTTCAGGAGATAAGACTTCATTCCTTCCATTTAATAAAGGCTGTGATGGAGGGAAAGGGAATCCAGACAATCCTGATGGGCTTAAAACAGCATATCTATGGGAAGAGATACTTCAAAAAGATAGTCTGATGGATATACTAAAGAGGTTTGTATTTATCCAGACAGAAGAAAAGAAAGATATAGACGGCAATATCTATACATCGGAAACTGTCATATTTCCAAGATATCACCAATTGGACGCAGTAAGGAAACTGGAAGCCGATGCAAGGGAAAAGGGAGTAGGAACAAACTATCTTGTGCAGCACAGTGCAGGGTCAGGAAAAACAAACTCCATATCATGGCTTGCCCACAGGCTTGCCAATCTTCATGATGATAGCGATAATCCTGTATTTGATTCGGTTATTGTCATCACGGACAGGCGGGTTTTGGACAGGCAGTTGCAGGACAGCATTTATCAGTTGGAACATAAACATGGAGTAGTTCAAAAAATAGATAAAGACTCAAATCAATTGGCTGATGCCTTGAAAAACGGGACAAGAATTATTATCTCTACCCTGCAAAAGTTTCCCTTTATCATCGAAAAGGTTGGAGAGTTGGAAAACCGCAAATATGCTGTCATTATAGATGAAGCCCATTCCAGCAGTGCAGGAGAAAACATGGCTTCTTTAAGGGAAGTGCTGTCTGCAAGTACTCTTGAAGAAGCGGCAAAACTGGATGAAGAGTTAGAGGGCAAAGAATACGACCCTGAGGAGGAAATTTTAAAGACAATAAAGAAAAGAGGAAAACAGCCTAATATCAGTTTCTTTGCTTTCACGGCTACACCTAAAGCAAAAACTCTTGAAATGTTCGGGACAATAGGACCTGACGGACTGCCCCATCCATTTCATCTATACTCTATGAGGCAGGCCATCGAAGAAGGCTTTATTTTGGATGTGCTTCAAAACTATGTTACATATGAAACCTACTTCAAACTGGCAAAGAAAATTGAAGATGACCCCACTTTTGACAGGGCAAAAGCCACCAAGGCATTAACACGGTATGTAAGCCTTCACCCTCATAACATTGCCCAAAAGACTGAAATCATGGTGGAGCACTTCAGGAGTGTAACCAGGCATAAAATAGGAGGAAGGGCTAAGGCAATGGTTGTAACCAGTTCCAGGCTCCATGCTGTACGCTATAAGCATGCCTTTGATGAATATATCAAAAAGAAAGGCTACAGGGATATGAAAACCCTAATAGCCTTTTCGGGAACAGTAAAAGATGGCGGTGTAGATTACAAAGAAAGTGACATGAACGGATTTAAGGAATCAGAACTTCCAGAACGTTTTGCCACTGATGAATATCAAGTTCTTTTGGTTGCAGAAAAGTACCAGACAGGTTTTGATCAGCCTCTTTTACATACCATGTATGTGGATAAAAAGTTGTCGGGAGTCAAGGCGGTACAGACTTTATCAAGACTCAATAGAACCTGTGCAGGAAAAGAAGATACCTTTATCCTTGACTTTGTAAATAAGGCAGAGGATATTCAGGAAGCCTTTAAGCCCTATTACCAGGCAACCATTGTGGAAGAAGTGACAGAACCTAACCTGCTTTATGATATTGAAACTATGCTCAATGCTTACGGTGTATATCTCAAAGAGGAATTGGATAAGTTTGCTTATATATACTTTAAACCTAAGGATAAAAAGACTTCTAAAGACAGGGCAATGCTAAACCACTTTATAGATGCGGCTGTAGAAAGGTTTAAGAAACTGGATGAACAGCGGAAGCAGGATTTTAGCAGCCAGGCAATGAAATACGTAAGGCTTTATTCCTTTATTCTTCAAATAACGCCTTTTGAAGATGTTGAACTCCATAAGTTGTATGTATATTTGACGTATCTGCTCAAAAAACTGCCAAGAGAAAAAGGCTCTACTGTTCACCTTGCTGACGAAATCGCTTTGGAATACTATACCACTAAAAAGACCTTTGAAGGGAGCATCTCATTAACCCCAGATGATGAAAATGTACCAGTCACACCTGTGAAATTTGCAGGAACGGGGGTAAAGGAAGAACAGAAAGAATATTTGTCCAGCATTATTGAGCGGCTTAATAAGCGGTTTGGGACTGATTTCACAAAAGCGGACCAGTTATCGGTAGAGCAAATAAAAGAGGATTTTGCCGCTGATGAGGATTTGGTTCAAAAGGCTAAGACAAATACCATTGACGACTTTAGACTTGCTTTCGAAAAAGTGTTTATTAATAAAGTAATTGACAGGATGGACCAGAACCAGGCATTCTTTACCCGTGTTCTAGACGATGAACAGTTTAAGAATGCACTTATGGAGTATATGCTGGTTGAGACCTATGAGAAGTTAAATAGTATGGCAAAATGAAATAATAGATTGGCGGGTGAAGGTGACAGCATGATTTCTGTTTATATAGAAAATATTATCAAGATATTTAATTGGGATGTTATTACTAGGATGTATGGCAGTTCTCATAGTTCTATTATAGGGTTCTTATCAAGTGAATGGATTAAAAATTCTCAAGAGCATTCTATATTAGATGGTGCCCCCTCTCCGTTTGTCGGCAAGGGAATAAAAGGGCAAAAGAACGCAGATATTCTATTATGTAAAGGAGATAAGCCCTTGATCCACTGGGGACGGTTCTTATTGACTCATAATGACAACTATTACCAGTAAAATGATTTTAGTCCTTAATTGTTATTTCATAAGAGAAGTCAATTTACTGATAGTTTGTGGAATTTATAGAAAATACAAATACTTATATTAAGGAAATGACATATAATGAAGTCTATGCTTTAATTTTAAGTTTGCTATTTGTGAAAGATAAGATAGTGAAAGGCATCTCTATTGACTGATGAATTTTTGTCAGATTATTTTTATTTATTGATGAATATAAAATATTTACGATATTTATTTTTATTTTAAAAATATAAATTGATGCTTATTGAATAATTTGTCATTTTACAAATAATTCAAATGAACTACTAATACTTAAACTTTACAATAATTAGATTATTGCTTTATTATTTATTGGTAATACTAGTTTAGAAAGGAAGTCTATACATGGATATTAGAGATAAGGTTTGCAAGATATTTGAATATCTTTTAGCTGTAAAGAATTTAAATGAAAAGGTAATTAGTAATATTGAGCAGTTTGATGATGTAATTTGGCAAAGAGATATACCAGAATATGAAGGATGTTTTTTAAATGGCAGTGGAAGATATAAGGAAGCATGGTTAGAGGTTCATAAACAGAATATACCAGAAGCTCCGCAATTACCAGAAATATTAAGTGGCTGGGTAACTTATTGGTCTGATCCTGAAAAAGAACCAATAGTTAAAGAACAAATTACCAAAAAAAATAAAGTTATAGACAAGCAGCTAATTAACAATGAAAATTCTTTTTCTAATAATAACGATTTCTTGGGGGAAAAAGATAAATTAGATTACGAAAAATTCGAAGATGATCCAAAAAGGGTAGAAACATTTAATGAATGGATTAAGAATAAATGGCGTCCTTGGGCAAAAGAAGCTTTACCTAAAAAAAGAATTCAGAAATTATATACAAAATTATTTACATTACATCAAAGAATTCAGCGTGAAGGGGGAGATGTTGAACTTGCGTGGGGGCATGGTTTGTTAACATGGAATATTAATTCAAATGATATTAAAAGACCTTTACTTGTAACATCATTAGAATTACAGTTTGATGCTAAAAATGGGATTTTTATATTGTTGCCAACTAGTAAAGGAACCAATATAGAAATTGATATGCTTAATAATATTGAAATACCATATATTAAGAGGCTACAAGAAATTGTATTAGAATTTCCAAAATTAGAAATAAGTGTTTGGGATAAAGAGTTAATTGAACCAATATTAAAGGAGATAGTTCATACGATAAATCCTGAAGGTATATATTCAGAGGAAGATCTTCCTTCCCAAAATATATGGGATGTTCCAGTAGTTACATATTCGTCTGTTATATTTTTAAGGGAAAATAGTGGACGTTTATGGCAAGCTGAAATAATTAATGTGATAGATAAAATAAAAAATGGCTATCCTATTCCTGATACTATTGAATTACTTGCTACTGATAATCTAGAAGAATGTCTGAAAAAACATGAAACAAATGATAATCAAAATAATTGGGGTTCAGTTGGAGAAGATTTATTATTTCCTCTTCCAGTAAATAATGAACAAAAATTAATTGCACAGAAATTAGCTATAAGTCCTGGGGTAGTTGTTCAGGGTCCACCTGGTACTGGAAAGAGCCATACAATTGCTAATTTAATTTGCCATCTGCTAGCACATGGGAAAAGAGTGTTAGTGACTAGCGAAAAAGAGAGAGCATTGCGGGTTCTAAGAGATAAGATTCCACATGAAATTAGGCATTTATGTGTAAGTGTGTTAGGAGGAGATTCAGCTTCTGTAAAGGAATTGGAGAATTCAATAGAAAATATCACTGAAAATATTGATAGTTACAATCCTCAATTATTAAAAAGAGAGATAGAGAGGTTGAGAAGTGAGTTATTTGAAACAAGGAAAAGAAAGATACGATATCAAAATTTAATTAAACAGGCAGGTGAATTGGAAAACAAAAAAGTAATTATTGGTAATTACGAAATGACCCCTTTGGAAATGGCTAAATGGCTTAAAGAAAATGTTGAGCATAACTGGATACCTGATTCTATAAGAGTAGATCAAGAATGCCCTTTATCTGAAGTAGAGATAAAAAAGTTTTTTGAATTAGCAGGAAAGTTAAGGACGAGCGATAAAGAAAGTTTAGAAAAAAGGAGACCCAAAATTTCAGGATTACCTGATCCACATGAATTCAATGGAAATGTATTGAATATTAGATACCTTGAACAGCAAATAGTGGAAAAATCTAATTATATAAATGATTGGAATGTATCTCAAAATGTCTCTTCCGAAATAGATACATATAAACAAATGATTTTGTCTATAATTAGTGAACTAAAAGAGTTAAACGAACCTTGGATGCACTTTATTATGAAGGATTCAATATTAGGTGCTGACAGGAAAGAATTGTGGGACGTATTTTCTAAGGAAAGTCGTGATCGGATAAAGCATTTAAAAAAACTTGATATGGAATTGATAGAGCATGAAGTTGTTTTTTCTGATAATATTGATTATACAATTGCAAAGGAAGACTTAAAGGCTTTAAAGGAAAGACTAAAAGGTACTAAACAGATTAGTTGGTTTTTTAAGAACATTATAGGCCGAAAATATGCATATTTAATTGATAAAAGTCAAATATCTTTAGACTATCATGAAATAAAAAATGAAAATGATGTTGATATAATACTCAAATATATAGAGAAAAATGAGATTAAAAATAAGCTAATATTAAAATGGAATAACATAATGAAAGACATTGGAGGACCGCAATTGTCTAATTCAATATCAAGGTTTAATTTCTATGTAGAAGAACTTATAGCTAAACTAGAAAAAGGATTACAATGGAATGATAATGTTGTAAAACCTCTGCAAAATTTTTTAAAAGACTTAGGCATTCCAGAAATACCTGATTGGACAGATATAAATTTGTTTGAAAAACTTTATAAAGGGATATTGGTGCTTGAATTAGAGAAGAAATGGAATAATGCCAAAACATTTTTTGACAGATTAAAAACTATATTAATTGGCGGGATGAAAACAAACAATATTCATCCGAGCTGGATAAATCTTTTAAATGCTTGTGAAGCAAAAGATTCAGAATTATGGAGTAAAGAATATAGGGAGATTGAACGTCTTGAAAGGTTAGAAGAAGATTATTATATTTATTCAAGCCTAAAAGATAGGCTTGAAGTAGTAGTACCTAAATGGGTAAGAATGATAATTGAACAAGGTGGAAATGGGGAAGTTTTAATACCACCTGATGATTGGAAATTAGCATGGCAATGGAGACAATGTGATACTTACCTAAAAGAGATAAAAGAAACAGGTAATATAGAGAAAATTAGTAATATACTAAAGGAGGAAGAAAAAAAAGAATCTAATATCTTAAAAGAACTTGTTGAAAAATCTACTTGGCTTGCACAAATTGAAAGAATTACACATGAGCAAAAAAGAAGCCTGCATGCATTTGTACAAGCAGTTAGGAAAATTGGTAAAGGAACAGGTAAATATGCTAATATGTACCGAAAAGAAGCAAGAGAAGAAATGCAGATTTGTAAAGGAGCCATTCCAGTTTGGATAATGCCAATACAAAAAATAATAGAGAATATAAAGCTTACAGATGATTTATTTGATGTAATAATTGTGGATGAAAGCAGTCAGAACAATTTATTTGCTTTATGTACTTTACTGAGAGCAAAAAAAGCTGTTATAGTTGGAGATGATAATCAAATAAGCCCTGAAAGTATTGGAATAAATGTGGAGGACCTGTATCAACTTATACAACGGTATTTAACTGGAATAATACCTCATGCTAACAGGTTTGAATTGACTACAAGCTTGTATGATATTTCGAGTCAAATTTTCGAAAACAAAATTGTATTAAAAGAACATTTTAGAAGTGTCCCTGAAATAATACAATTTAGTAATGATTTAATGTATGAAGGGAAAGTAATACCGTTAAGACTGCCAATTTCTCATGAGATATTTAACCCACCTGTATCAGCAATATTTGTAGATGAAGGGTATGTGGAAGAATTTACTTCTAAAGATATAAATAAACCTGAAGCAGAAGCCATAGTAAATCATATTATGAAACTTTGTTCTGAACCCAAATACCATGGAAAGTCAATAGGGGTTATTTCTCTTCAAGGGAATGATCAAGCAGAACTAATTGAAGAGCTTTTAAGAGAGACTATTGGAGAAAAAGAAATGGTTGAAAGAAAGCTTATATGTGGTGATGCTTATTTCTTCCAAGGTGATGAAAGAGATATAATTATACTTTCAATGGTTATTGCACCAAATAAGAGATTTAGGGCATTGACCAGGCGTTCTGATTATCAAAGGTTTAATGTTGCTGCAAGCAGGGCAAGGGATCAGATGTTTTTATTTCACTCAGTACAATTAAAGGACATAAACAATCATGAATGTGCAAGATATCGTTTGCTACAATATTGTCAAAATCCATATAGAGTACAACAAAAAATAGATGAAGTTAAACATCTATTTGAATCAAAATTTGAAGAAGATGTTTATAGAATTATTAGTGCTCGTGGATATAGAGTAATACCTCAAGTAAAAGTTGCTAATTTAGGTAAGAGAATTGATTTAGTAATAGAAGGAATTTACAATAGATTGGCAATAGAATGCGATGGAGATAAATGGCACGGTATTGATAAATGGGAAGAAGATATAGAACGTCAGTGCATTTTGGAAAGAGTTGGTTGGACATTTTGGCGTGTGAGAGGGAGTGAATTTTATAGAGACCCTGAAGAAGCTATGAAATCGCTATGGGTAAAGCTAAATGAAATGGGCATAAAACCAATAGAATAAATAACAATTCTCTATGTAATTTATTACTGAGATATCATAAAAATGATTAATTCAAAGCTCAGAAAATTAAACTATTAAGGTAATTAATGTTATAATAAAATTTGTATCAATAACAATACAAACCTTCTTCTTAGCAAGAATTAGCTATTTATAACTAATATGTTAAGAAGGAGGTTTTTATGAATTTTTTTAGCAGTTAAACAATCGGTAATTTATTAAAGAAAATAATGTCAAAACATCATCACCCTATATAAAAGTCTAACAAAATTTTACTACTACTTATAAATACTTGCCCTTATATTATATTTGCTCTAACATCTATATATTACAGTAATATAATATTACAAAAGGAGGGTTTGATGATGTCAAAGCATACTCCTATTGGATTACAAATTAAAAATTTTAGGGAAGAAAAAGGATTAAGTCAGAATGAAGTAGTAGAAAGACTTGCTGAAAAGGGTATAAACATGAGCAGAGAAACATTGAGCAAAATAGAAAACGGCAACAGGGCTTTATCGGCCATGGAGTTAAATGCTATATGCAAAGTTCTTAATATAGACATAAACGTTTTTTTTGAAGAAAATGAAGATGACGATTTAGTTACACTTTTCAGGAGGAAAAATTATTCAGAGAAAACTCTTGAAGAAGTGGAGAAACTTCAGGATGTGATAAAGATGTTTATTTATCAGAAGAAAATATACAATGGAGAATTTAAATCACAAAAGAAAAAGCCACTGTGGGAGGAATGTTAAAATTGCAAAAGAATAAATTAAATCTCCCAGAAGAATCCTTCAGGTTACAAATAAAAGATTTAGCAGAAGATGTAAGGATAAAATTTGCGAGAAAAGGACTTTCTGATATATTTGATATAATATCAGAAGCTGCATTTCTAATAAGAAAACCATTAGATATAGATGAATTATCAGGTTTTAGCACCTATTTTGAGGGACAATTTATTATCTATTTAAACAGTAATTTTACTTTGGGACATGAACGCTATACCGGTGCACATGAACTATACCATCTTATTTATGATGCTGATATTCTGAAAAAAGAAAAAATCTTTATAGATAATACAAAGCATAAAGAGGAAGATACAAAACCAGATGTATTTGCTTCCGAATTTTTAATGCCAGAAGATTATGTAAAAGAAGTATTTTATAAAATCGTTAATGTAGATAAAGATAGTGTTTTGCCTAGGCATATCATTAGAATGCACAATTTTTTTAAAGTAAGTTACAAGGCTATGTTAAAAAGGCTTATACAACTTGATTTATGTTCTCCTGACAAATATGAGGAACTTTTAGAAATCTGTTCACTGGAAAATGCAGAACAACTCCAAGCTTTAACCAGAAGAGAAGGATATAGTATAGATTTGATTACACCATCAAGAGTAACATATGTACCCAAAGAATATATTGAGTTTATAAAAACCAACTACGAAAGAGGGAATATCTCATACAAGAACATGAAATACTGCTTTGAATTTATCGGACTGACTCCTGAACAATTTGGATATGAGTATCCAAAGGAAGAGGATTTTTAACATGAAATATACAGGTGCTATTTCTGATGCTGATATTCTTATTAATTTAGCCGAGGTGAACAGATTAGATATTCTTGAACTTTTATTTAAAGAAATTATCATACCTCACACACAACAATATTATAGCTTTATGTGTTTATTTTAGTAAAATTACAAAAAATGAAGCAGAAAATATTTTTAATAAAATTAATATTATAGTTCAAATGTTAACATTACCTAAAAACTATAATTCATATCCTAAAATCAGTATTATTTGTAATAATATTAATGAATTTAAAATGAATTTTTCCAAGATTCCATTTAATGGTGAACAGGTGGATCAAATATTTGAGTTTTATTTTAAAGAAACAGAAGAACATATTAAATTTATTATTATAGGTAATTCTTTAGAAGCCACAATAATATGCGAAAATATTGAGGTTTCAAAAATACAATAACTCGATGCCAATTGTTTCAATAACAGATTTTGTTAATAAACAAATGTTGGGATTATCCATCCCAACATTTGTTATAAGACCTTTTTTAACAATTACACTGTTTACCTAACCACGCTAAAAACATCATCTACTGACAAGCTAAATTCCTCAAAGACTTTTATTGCCATTCCACTTGTGTATGTGTTACAAGAGAGGTATTTTTTATTAATGTTGTTACTATAAACGATGATACAACCTTCTGAAATGTCAACAATCCAATATTCAGGCACTCTAAATTTTTCATAGACAGATAGCTTTATACCTTTATCTCTATGCTGCGTGTTATATGATAGTATTTCAATAATTAAACGTGGTGTGCCTTTATATTTTAAACCTTCAAATTTATTAGGATTGCAGCAAACCATAATATCTGGTTGGAATTCGTATATTTCATTTTTACTTTCAAAAATAACTGCTATATCACTTGTAAAAACTTCACATGTTCCACCAAAACCAAAATGATTAATAAGACTTGTAGCAATTTTGTTTTTAACTCTATCATGGTTAGGGTGAACTGGTGACATGCAAAAGATAAAACCATTATCATATTCAACTTTAAACTGAGTTTCTTTCTGTTGATATTTCAAAAAATCATCATATGAATAATATTCATATTTGCTATTATTTTGTTCCATAAATAATTCCCCTGCTCTTGCTTTTCTATTTATATTATACCTGAAAATTTTAATCAATTAAACAATGTGCAATTCTTACTTTTATTACTTAATCCACTCAACTACATTCCAATTCCTCTCACGAGGTTTTTCAGGATAGTTATCGGTATAGCCAAGTGTTATTGCCCAGAATGGTTTATAGCCTTCAGGGATTTTCAAAAGCTTTACATATTCATCTGCTTTTTGGCTTGAGAAAAGCAAACCCACAAAACCTATCCAACATGTAGCAATACCAAGTGATTTTGCTGTAAGAAGGATATTTTGTGTTGCAGCAGCACAATCAACTTGAGACGAACCTCTGCTTTCCATTCCTGCAACAATTATTAATGTATTTGCACCATGAAATACATTGAAATCTTCTTGAGATGCTCTTTTTTGAAGGTTTTCATCATTTGAATTTAGCATGATTTGCCTTATTTCTTCATTCATCTTATTAATAAGCTCTGTATCCTGCACAACAGTAAAAAACCATGGTTGGCCATTATTAGCAGATGGAGCAAGTATAGCACACTCAAGTAGTTTATTTATCTTTTCTTCTTCAACCTTATTAGGTAAATAACTTCTAACACTTCTTCTTGTTTTTATAGTTTTAATTACTTCATTATCAAACAAATTACTCATATCAATAACCTCCTTTAAATGGAATTATACCATAATATATATTGTTTGTAGTATCTCAAACAATTTTATTGTTTGTTGTTTTATAGACAGTATGTAAAGATATATTTTAATTTATTTAATTGAGGATACTAATAAAAGATTATTAGAAAAATAAGCTTTGTGTTAGTCAGGATTGTTGAATTCAATAAAATGTAAACTTCAATAAAGTCTATTGTGTTAAATTACGCTTAATGATACAATGAATAAAAATTTGGATGAATTTTTTATAGTATTGGGGGATTAAAGAGGAGAAACACAATGCTTGAATATTTAAATAAAAAGGTTAAGGTGATTGTTGATAGACCTTTATGTTCAAAGCAACCAGAGCATGAAATATATTATCTTTTAAATTATGGGTATATCCCAAATACTATTTCAAACGATGGCGAAGAAATTGATGCATATATTATAGGAGAGTTTAAGCCTCTAAAGGAATTTGAGGGTTTTGTTATTGCCATAATTCATAGGAAAAATGATATTGAAGATAAATTGGTAGTATCAAAGTATCCAGGTAAATACAGCAAAGAACAAATCCATATTTCATTCTATGGTGGGCCTCAACAGGGATGGAATCAATACGTCAGTCTTTCACTTTAGGCTTGATTGGTGTTTTGTGTTTTTTTATTGGTCATATCTTATCAGACTTTGTATGGTATACAGCAATCTCAACAGCATTTTCTAGAGGGAAGAAGCTTATTAGCGACAATACATACCGATGGATTATTTTATTTTTAGGTATATTCATAACTGCTTTTTCAGTGTATTTCATAAGCAGTGGTTGGAAGATGTTGATGATGAAATAATTATAGTTAGAAATTGCCATAATCTATTGAAGAATAGAAATACAATAATGAGAATTGTTACACTGCACTAATGGAATTAATAAAGAAATATTCAGAGCAATTTATTGAAAAAGGGAAAGAATACATAGAACAATCAGATGATACAGTAAAAATTATAAAAATTTCTATTGAGGCTATTTCAGGAAAGGCAAATAGATAGAACTGAGCCAGTCAGAACCGTCCCCATTGGCTCAGTTTCGAGTAAATTATAGTAAAAAGATGTAATGCAGAAGTTAAGATTTAAATATAATTTTCCTAAATAACAATGTTTAGTAGTATAAATTAGGAATTGATTAAAAAGTATGATATAAACATTTAATCAATTATTTAGGGGAATTGAGCAATGGAAAGATTATTAAAATTTATAGGTGCTATTTTATTACTTTTTATTGTAATTGTAATATTTTTATATATACAAATAAATACTTATTCTAAAGTAATTAATTTGAATTGGTCTATCAAGCTACCAAATTCATATAAAGAAATCTACTCTGCTAATAGTGGAGCAAGTTTTCATGGCGATGGACAGAGATATCATATATTTGAATACAATAATGAAAATGAGATTAATCAGGCTTTAAACTGGATAAATGCAAAAAATGTTTCAATGGAATTAGAAATAAATAAAATTCTTAATAATTTGAATGTATCTAAGCAAAATATGCCTGACTACAATAAGAAATACAAATATTATGTTAAATTCCAAGAAGATTCTTCAAAAATATATTTAATTTTTGTTCCTGATACAAGAAAACTGTATATAATTGAAGACATATATTAAGACATAGCAATTTGTTAATTATAAGTTTACTTTAATATACATATAATAATAGAACTAAAGTATTGTTTATTGAAAGCGTTTACTTATTAACTTAAAATAAAATAGAGAAAAAATTTATTTATATAGAGGTGATTTACTTGGAACTTAGGATTCCAAAAATTATAAATGACGGAATGATTCTTCAAAGGGAAAAAGAAATAAAAATATGGGGATGGGCTGTTCCTAATGAAAAGGTATCAATTAATTTTTTAGGTAATTCATATACTTCATTAGCTGATGATAAGGGAATGTGGGAAGTTACTTTACCAGCAATGGCTGCTGGTGGCCCTTATATAATGGAGATAAAATCAAATGACAAAACCATCATTATAGAAGATATACTAATTGGAGATGTTTGGATTTGCTCTGGACAATCAAACATGGTTCTACCAATGGAAAGGGTAAAAGATAGGTATCAAGACCAATTTGAAAATTGTGATAATCCATATATAAGACAATTTATTGTTCCAGATAAATACAATTTCAAAGGACCAGATGAAGATTTTGAAGGAGGAACATGGGAACAACTTAACAATGAAACAATTTATAGATTTTCAGCAGTAGGCTATTTTTTTGCTAAGGCTATATATGAGAAATACAAAATTCCAATTGGTTTAATTAAAGCTTGTGTTGGAGGAACACCAATAGAAGCATGGATGAGCCCAGATTTAATGTCTGAATTTCCTGAAAATGTTGAAATTATTGAAAAACTTAAAGATGATAATTATATTCAAACAGTTAAAACAGAGGAAGAAATAAAAGTAAATAACTGGTATAATAGTATTAATGATAATGATGAAGGACTAAAAGATAGTTTAGATGCTTGGTTCAATACCAATATAAATACTTCAGATTGGAAAACAGCGTTTTTACCAGCTTCTTGGGAAGAGATTGGTTTAAACAAACTAATTGGAGCTGTTTGGTTTAGAAAAGAAGTAGATGTTCCAATTAACATGATTGGGAAGCCTGCAAAACTTTATTTAGGGACAATAGTAGATAGTGATTTAACATATGTTAACGGAGTTTTAGTAGGCTCAACTTCTTATAGATACCCACCACGAAAATATAATATCCCACCCAATATTTTAAAGTTAGGAAAGAATGTAATTGTTACAAGAGTAATCAGCAATGATGGAAATGGTGAGTTTATAAAGGATAAGGATTATATGCTTTTCACAGAAGATTTTAAAATAAATCTTGAAGGTTATTGGCAGTATAAGGTTGGAGCAAAAATAGATGAACCTATACCAAACATAACATTTTTTCAGTATAAACCAACTGGCTTGTTTAACGGTATGATAGCACCAATGATAAAATACAATATTAAAGGTATATTATGGTATCAAGGCGAATCTAATACTGATGATCCACAAGGATATTGCAAAAAGCTTTGCAGTTTGATTATTGATTGGAGAAAAAAATGGGGCGATGAAAATTTACCATTTTTATATGTACAGTTAGCAAACTATATGAAAGCATCTGAATATCCATCTGAAAGTAACTGGGCAAAACTTCGTGATGAACAGAGAAAGGCACTTTGCCTTAATAATACTGGAATGGCTGTTGCTATTGATGTTGGTGAGTGGAATGATCTACATCCTTTAAATAAAAAGGATGTAGGCAAGAGGCTTGCACTTCTTGCTCAAAAGATTGCATATAATGAAAAAAACATAGTTGCATCAGGGCCTTTGTATAAATCAATGAAAATCGATGGTAATAAAATTATAATTGAGTTTTCAGAAATAGGTAGTGGTCTTTGTATGAAAAGTGATAAACTAAAACATTTTTCAATATCAAATAAAAATAAAGAATTTTTATGGGCAAACGCAATAATTGAAGGCAATAAAGTTATTGTTTGGAATGAGAATGTTAGTGAACCTGTTGCTGTTAGATATGCTTGGGCAGATAACCCTGAAGGTGCTAACCTTTACAATAAAGAAGGGCTACCTGCATCACCATTTTCAACAGAAAATTAAAATAATGAGGTGAAGATTATGAATATAAGGTTTGATTTATTTCCACATGGAAAAACAAAAGCACTTACTATGAGTTACGACGATGGGCAGATACATGACAGAAGGCTTGTTAGTATCTTTAATAAATATGGGATTAAAGGAACCTTTCATTTGAACTCTGGAACACTTGGTAAAGAAGGATATATAACTTCTACTGAAGTGAAAAGTCTTTACAATGGACATGAGGTTGCTATTCACACAAAGGTGCATCCTTTTTTAGATTGCATACCAATAGAAGCAGTTATAGAAGAGATTGTAGAGGATAGAAAGTATTTAGAATCATTAGTAGGATATCCAATAATTGGCACACAACTTGCCATCATGATGATAATCTAATTGAGTTAGGTAAAAGGTTTTTGGAATATGAATATAAAGGCAAATTAAAACTTATGTATGTTTGGGGTCATAGCTACGAATTCTATAGAAATAATAATTGGGAGCATATTGAAAACTTCTGCGAACTTGTTTCTGATAAATATGATATATGGTATGCAACAAACATTGAAATATAAAGATATATTAAAGCATTTAAGACCCTTGAATTTAGTGCTAATGGGGATATTGTTTATAACCCTTCAGCAATATCTGTTTGGATTAATGTAGATAACAAACCTGTTGAAATTAAAAGTGGGGAGACAATAAGACTTTAAAGAAAAAATATTATATATATAAAAAAAGAGGGTGTTTTTGTGTGAACAAAAAGATTTTATTCAATGATGGCTGGCAGTTTGCAAAAAGTCAACTTGGTGTTGACAAGATTGATAATCTTACCTTTGAACCTGTTGATTTACCTCATGATTGGCTTATATATAACACATTAGATCTATATGAAAATAGTATAGGCTGGTACCGTAAAACGCTTAATTGCACAAAAGAGGATAAACAATACATACTCTGCTTTGATGGAGTATATATGGACTCCACCTTATATGTTAACGGGAAGTATGTAGGCGAATGGAAGTATGGCTATTCATCTTTCGAGCATGATATAACAAGTGCATTAAAAGATGGGGAAAATGAAATTCTAATGAAAGTAGTCCACCAAAGCCCTAATAGCAGATGGTATTCAGGTGCTGGAATATACCGCAATGTTTGGCTTAAGATTAGAGACAAAAACTACATTGTTTCTAATGGCATATACGTTTCAATTAGGCAAATAGAAAATCAGTGGAAGGTTGAAATAGCCACAGAATTAAATCTTCATGAAGATGCAATACTTACCCACACTATTATTTATCAGGATAAAGTTATAGCTTCTTCAAAAGATACAATAAAGGCAGATAATATAACAACAAAAAACCAACAAACTATACTTATTGAAAATCCACTACTTTGGAGCCCCGATGAGCCAAATCTATATAAGTTAGTAACAGAACTTTATCTAATTAAAGAAGATGTTAATTCAAATCAGGTTTTAGAAAAAATTGAATTTATCACTCAGAATATTGGATTTAGAGACATTGTCCTTGACCCTAACAAAGGCCTTATTGTTAATGGAAAGAAGATGAAGTTAAATGGCGTTTGTGAACATCATGATTTAGGAGCATTAGGAGCTGCATTTAATAAAACTGCTCTAAAGAGAAGGTTTGAGATTTTAAAAGAAATGGGTGTAAATGCTATAAGAACAGCTCATAATATGCCTGCTCCAGAGCTTATGGACTTAGCAGATGAAATGGGCTTTTTTGTAGTTTCAGAAGCATTTGATATGTGGGAAAGACCAAAAACCCAATATGATTACGCACGCTTTTTCAAAGACTGGGCACCTATTGATGTGAAAAGCTGGGTAACAAGGGATAGAAACCACCCAAGCTTAATCTTGTGGAGCATAGGGAATGAAATCTACGATACACATGCAGATGAACGTGGGCAGGAAATAACAAGGATGCTTATGGAGTTAGTTAGAAAATACGACTATAAAGAAAATACCAAGGTTACAATTGGCTCTAACTATATGCCTTGGGAGAATGCTCAAAAATGTGCTGATATTCTTAAGGTTGCTGGCTATAACTATGCTGAAAAATATTACCAAAAGCATCATGAGGAGCATCCAGACTGGATAATCTATGGTAGCGAAACAGGCTCTGTTGTGCAAAGTAGAGGGATATACCATTTGCCATATGAAAGATCAGTTCTATCTGATGATGATGAACAATGCTCTGCTCTTGGTAATAGTTCTACAAGCTGGGGAGCAAAATCACCAGAATACTGTATAATTGCAGATAGAGATACACCATTTTCATTAGGACAATTTGTTTGGAGTGGTTTTGATTATATAGGAGAACCAACCCCATACCATACAAAGAACTCATATTTCGGACAGATTGATACTGCCACATTTAAAAAGGATTCTTTCTATATCTATCAAGCAGAATGGACAGATTATAAAACAAAGCCAATGGTTCATGTTTTTCCTCATTGGGATTTCAATAAAGGCCAGATAATTGATGTTAGGGTATGCTCAAATGCACCTAAGATTGAACTGCAATTAAACGGGAAAATAATTGGAATACATGAAATAGACCATAAACACGGAACACAGCTTGTTGGATGGTGGAAGATTCCTTACCAAGAAGGAGAATTAAAAGCGATAGCATATGATGAAAATGGTAATGTAATAGCAACACATGTTAGAAAATCCTTTAAGGATGCAAAAAAAATAGTTTTAAATCCTGACAAGAAAACATTAGTTGCAAACGGTACTGATTTGATATTTTTAGAGATATATGCTGAAGATGAAGATGGGAACATTGTTGAGAATGCTAACAACAGGGTATTTGTAAAGGTTACAGGCGAAGGACGATTAATTGGGCTTGATAATGGTGACAGCACCGATTTTGATCAGTATAAAGGAACAAGCAGAAGATTGTTTAGTGGGAAACTGATGGCAATTATTGCATCAACATTAAAACCCGGGAAGATACAAGTTGAGGTAACATCAAGAGGACTTGAAGGCCAAACTATTGAATTTGAATCTATTGCTGCTGAAAACGAAAATCTTGAAGGTATTTCAGCAAATATGAGAAATAAAGATTTACCATGCGTTATGGGAAGTTTTGATGAAATACCACTTCGTAAAATAGAGATTGTAAGCTTATCAGGTCAAGAGTTTAATGAGTCAAAAAAAGAGATAATTGTAGAAGCTAAGCTATATCCCTCGAATACATCATATAAAGAGGTTGAATGGAGTGTTGTTAGCGACGGTGGAATTGTAACAAACTTAGCAAAGGTAGAGGCTAATGGACATCAAGCAAAGATAATAGCTTTGGGTGATGGTAAGTTTAGAGTACGCTGTACAAGTAAAAATGGAACTGATAAAGTTAAACTTATCTCAGAGCTTGAGTTTACTGCAACAGGAATAGGAACAGCCTTAAAAGATCCATATAGCTTTATTTCTGGAGGACTATATGACTACAGCAAAGGTGATGTATCAAATGGTAACGAAAAAGGAGTAGCAACAAGTAGAGAAGGAGAGACACATGTTGGCTATCGCTATCTTGATTTTGGACCATATGGCTCAGATACAATAACAATACCTATATTTGCATTAACAAGTGAGGAATATCCTATACAGATATGGGAAGGCATGCCCGATGAAGAGGGTAGCATATTGCTTACTGAGGTAGTTTATCAAAAGCCAACAATATGGAATGTATATCAGGAAGAGACATATAAACTACCTAAAAAGCTAAAAGGTGTTACATCAATCTGCTTTGTTCTAAATAAGAAGGCTCATATTAAAGGGTTTATATTTAAGAAACTGAATAGGGCCTTAGAAAAGAATATGGCTTCAGAATGCAACCATATTTATGGAGATACATTTACAAAAAAGGATAGCTTTGTTGAGGGAATAGGCAATAATGTATCAATGGTATATGAGGATATGGACTTTACTGAATCAGGTGTTTCAAAGATAGTAATATATGGTAGATCACCTATTGATAAAAATACAATACACATAAGATTTTCTAACTCAGAAGGAGAAAGCACACAAATTATTGAATTTACACATTCAGATAATTATGAAGAAAGGGTATTTGACCTTGAAAAAGTAACAGGAAAGTGTAATGTAACCTTCGTATTCTTGCCTGGTAGTAACTTTGATTTTGGTTGGTTTAGGTTTGAAAAATAAGATTATTATTAATTTTTGTTTAAACACAAATATAGGGGCATTTTAAAAAGCCCCTATATTTTTATATACTACAATGTTACTTCAACATTTTTAGTTACTTTATCTAATGTAAATTGAACTTTCTTGCCTTCAATTTCAACTTCATATTCGCCAAGGAATCCTAAGAATACAACACAACCTTCATCATCAGTAGATGTTTTGATTGGTTTTGTCCACCATTCATCCTTTATAAGTTTCTTTAAGACCTCATATGCAGGCTTTGCGGTGCCGTCTTTGCGAATCAGTCCTGACGGAGCCTTCAGCCAAGCACCATCAGTAAAATCCCACCATGTAATAGATTCTACCAATGGATGAGCAAATAAGGTTCTGTAGTGCATTTCTACCTCTTTTGCTTGACGTTCTTCACCTTCAGTAGTTGTAGGCCATTCATCTACTTGATAGTCATTAAGGTCAACAATTTCTGGTGGCATTAAATGTCCTGATACAATAGTATTTTCAGTAAAATGAATTGGAAGATTAAACGATGAAAAACGCTCTAATATTCTATTTGTTTTCTCAACTCCCCAATACCCTTGATGCATGTGTGATTGTATTCCAATAGCATCAATAGGTATTCCTGCTTCAAGACATCCTTCAATCAATATCTCATATGATTCTGAAGTTTCAAAGTCATTTATCAAAAGAATTGCATCTGGATTAGCTTTTTTAGCAGCTAAAAATACCTCTCTAACTAACCTTACTCTTCCTAATTCTTTACATATACGTGTCATTCCATTATCATACTTATCAAATATTGGCATTATAACAACCTCATTTATAACATCCCAAAAATCGATAAGATCAGCAAAGTTATTAACCTCTCGGCGAATACGGTTAAGCTGAGCTTGTAAAATTTCTTTATTACTCATCTCCAAAAGCCATGGGGCACAGACTGTATGCCAGCAAAGAGGGTGTCCCTTTATCAAGCATCCTTTTGAACGTAGCCATTCACAAGCTTTTTTCAATCTTTTTGTATCTGGTTTTCCTTTGATAGGCTCAAATCTTCCCCAATAAAAGGGAAGTGTTGCATAGTTAAAGATATCTAAGAATTTAGAAAGTATCCCTTCGTTAAGGTCTTTGTCAGCACTAGAGAGCTCATCATTTGCTAAAGGTATTGCTCTATATCCACCACCACCAAAAAGAAACTTATGTTTAGTTTGTCTTATTACTATTTCTTTATTTTTTATTGGAGTCTTATCTTCTTTAAACAAACATAATTTAACTTCAGCAGTTCTGTGCTTATATTCATTACTAACAGCCATATTATAATTCCTCCCATGTTTTCTTATAATTTTCAATCAATAAATAAATATTTATACTTTAAGCATTTATTTAGTTATAGATAATAAAATGTTTTGTAAACGCTTACAAAATTTAGTCTATACACTCACTTATATATATTTCTATACCAGAATCAATAATCCTTCTTTTTAAGTATAATATTTTTAAATGAAATCTTAAAAGTTGAAACTTATCAATATATTAAAATGTAATTTGATATAATATTGCTATATATGTTAAAATATTTAATTTTTTACCGCATGTATTTGCTTATTTTGTATTTCTACGAAAAATATTAATATCACCAAGAATACTAAAAGGTATGCTGGAAAGATTGAAAGGTTTAAAACAGAGGCTAATGCACCAAAAAGTGGTGGTATGGTAGCACTGCCTAAATACCCTGAAGCCATCTGGAACCCAATCATTGTTTGCGACATATAGCTGCCAAACTTCTTTGGGGTATCATGTATCATACATGGGAAGATTGGAGCACATCCTAAACCAATAAGAACAAAGCTTACAACATAAAAATCCTTATACATTGGAACGAATAGAAGTAAAATACCAATTAAAAGAATTGCCAATGAAAACCTAATTATTGCCTTATTTCCAAACTTCATTGTTGCAAAGCCAGATAAAATTCTTCCAACTGTTATTCCAAGAAAATATAAAGACACCCATTTTGCAGCAACTGCTGGTGAAAGCCCCTTTATATTTACAAGGAAACTACTTCCCCATAAACCTGTTGTTGATTCAACAGCACAGTAGCTAAAAAATGATAATAACGAGAATAATGCCTTTGGTATATGTAAAAAATTAATCTTTGTATTTTCTTTTTTAGATCCTTCGAACCTTTCATCACCAAAAATTTTCCATAATGGTAGTGAAAAAAATAGCATAACAGCAAGGCAAAATTGAAGTATTGATACTACTAAATAACCTCTTCTCCAACCTTCTTGGTATATTATGAAAAATGACATTATATATGGTCCTAATGTGCAGCCTACACCCCACAAAGAATGAAGCCAGCTCATATGTTTAGCTTTGTAGTGCAAAGCAACATAATTATTCAATGCAGTATCAATTGAGCCTCCACCAAAGCCCAACATTATTGCAAAAATACATAAAAATAAAAATGAAGGAGCTATGGAAAAGCAAAAAAGAGCTATTGCAGTAAGTAAAGTAGAAAACAAAACAACCTTCCCTGTTCCTAATCTGTTCAAAATAAAAGGACTTGCTAAACTTGATACTATAGTTGAACCAACTATAAATATAGAAAGTAACCCTGCAATTGATATTGGTATATGTAAATCAGACCTCATAACAGGCCATGCAGCACCTAACATTGAGTCAGGCAAACCTAAGCTTATAAACGAAATATAAATAAATATCAAAAGTATTGTAGCCATAGTATTTTTACCCAATTAGTAATAATTGAGTTTTCTCCTTTCTTATTTATTTTTAGCCTTTTGAATAAACACTCAAGATCTTTAAATCAACATATCTTTTTTACCTTTTATATATTTCTATATATAAATTAAAAGTCCTTCTTATGTTAATTAATTTACAAATACTATTTTTTATAATTATTAATTAATAGAAAGAAATTAGGTAAATAAAAATAGTAATTAGTTTTTTTATAAAAAATATTGACATCTACAATTAATATGGATATAATTGGGATAATATACTTTTTGTATTATGATTAATAATTTATTGCATGGGGAGGTATTTCAAATGGGAATTTTGAAAAACATGAAATCAAAAAAACTTATTGCTTTGACTCTTGTATTTGCTTTTCTCTTTACAACAATTATTGCTACTGCTCAAGGTCCAAAAAAAAGAAGTGAAATTGACAATAAGTACAAATGGAACCTTGAAGACATTTATCCTACTTATGACAAATGGGAACAAGATTTTAAAACGGTTCAAACTACATATATCCCTAAGTTTAAAAACTATCAAGGAAAACTTAATAATTCAAAGGCTTTATTAGAATGCTTACAACTAAGAGATAAGATGATGAGACTCACTGAAAAGGTATATGTTTATGCAAATATGAAAGCTGATGAAAATCAAGCTGATAATAAGGTAAATGAAATGAGATCACGCTCAGAAACACTATATTCTAATGCTTTGGCATCAGTTTCTTTTATTCAACCAGAGCTTTTATCACTACCAGAAAAAACTTTAAAATCCTACTTATCAGATAAACAACTTTCAGAGTATAAGCAGTATTTAGATTCTGTTATAAAGCAAAAAGCTCATACTCTTTCAAAAGAAGGAGAAGAATTACTTGCAAATCTTTCTGATTTAGCAAGTTCACCAAAAGCAATTTATGATCAATTAAAATTAGCAGATATGACCTTCCCGAAGATTAAAGATGAAAAAGGTAATGAAATTCAGTTATCACAAGGTAGTTATGGTAGATATCTTGAAAGTAAAGACAGAGATTTTAGAAAGAGAGCTTTCGAAGGAATATATAGTTCTTTCGACAAAGTAAAAAATACATTAGCTGCTACTTTAAATGCAGAAGTTAAGAAAAACATCTATTTTGCTAAAGCACGTAAATACAATTCTGCACTTGAAGCAGCTTTAGATTCAGAATTTATACCTCGAAGCGTTTATGATAATTTAGTTAAAGCGGTAAACAATAATGTTAAATATCTTCATAAATATGTTGATTTAAGACAGAAAGTTCTTAAAGTTGATAAAGTGCATATATATGATATGTATGTACCTTTAGTTGAAAATTATGAAATGAATATTCCTTATGAAGATGCTAAAAAATTAATTTTAAAGGGGTTAAATCCATTAGGAAAAGATTATATAAATAATCTTCAAAATGCTTTTGATAGTAGATGGATTGACGTTTATGAAACTGAGAACAAATATTCAGGTGGATATCAATGGGGTTCTTATGATACTCACCCATATATTTTGATGAATTATGATGATACTGTAGATTCTATGTTAACAGTTGCTCATGAATTAGGGCATGCAATGAATGCATTTTATACAAATAAAACACAGAAATATATAAATTCAAATGTTCCAATATTTACTGCCGAGGTTGCTTCAACAACAAATGAATTTTTGATGCTGAACTACATGATAAAAAATGCTAAATCTGACGATGAAAAGCTATATTTATTAAATAGCCTAATAGAAAACATTAGAGGAACTGTATATACTCAAGTTATGTATGCAGAATTTGAAAAAACAATACATGAAAGAGTAGAAAAAGGTGAGGCTCTCTCTGCTGAAACATTAAATAATATTTGGAAAGATTTAATGGTAAAATATTATGGACAAAACTTTGAGGTTGACCCACTTGCTCCATTATGGTGGTCAAGAATCCCTCATTTTTATATGAATTTTTATGTTTATAAATATGCTACTTCTATGGCTGCAGCAAATGAAATTGTTAAAAATTTAAATAATCAAAAGAATATTGATAAATATATAGAATTCCTAAAAGCAGGAAGTTCAGATTATCCAATAAATGTTTTGAAAAAAGCAGGAGTTGATATGACATCAACAAAACCTGTTGATAATCTATTACAATACTTTGGCCAGCTTGTAGATGAGATGGAAAAAATACTATCAAAAGAAGGTAAGCTATAAAAACATAATAGTAATCTAAAAACTAATAAAAAACTTATTAGTAAACTCAAGATTAGGTGGTTATGATTCATAACCACCTAATCTACAATTTCCTTGCTGTTCTTGGTGATCATTTGTTGTAATTCATCTCCAAATTAGATGATAATTCCATGCATCATAAGAAATATTAACATAAAAACTCAAATTCATGGACCTGTTCCGATACCATCAACTTTCCAGCCTGTTTTATCAGTGTCTTTTGTTAGTATAAAAAATCTTGTGCAAATGCCATCATTATCAGTAATTATTTTATTAAAGTCAAAATATATTTGAACTGGATATTCCAGAGTTCCTGTTTCATCTGAAAAGCCTTTTAAATTTTCAATTTTAATAAGTTTTGCTTTTTTAATATTATAATCAATTTTACTTTCATTATTATATAGGTATCTATTGTCCATATTTGTTGATAAAAGCTCTACAAGACTTTTTCTTGTTGAACAAGCCCAAACCATTTTATAATCATGCCTATCTAATGCATTAATATACTCTTTAATAATATCTTCTGGTTTCAGTTTTAAAAGTTTCTTTTCTGTTTCATCATTATAATCAATATAGTTATTAATCCATTCATTCCAATCTTTATGTGTTATTTCTTGCAAGTTCTTTCTATCAAGTGAGCAAGCAAATGAGTCATGTCTACCTGCATCTATATATGCTCCAATAATTTTTTTGTTATACTTTATAACAATTCCTCTTGCATCTCTTCGCGGTTTCATAAAATCAGGTAATGGCTCTCTTAATCTATAAATTTCAACAGTTACAGTTTTACCAAGATAAGAAGAAAAATCAAGATTGATATGTCTTGATAGCTCATTATTATATGCCCAGTATATCTTTATTGGATATTCTCCAGCTTTATGTTTGAGATTTTTTGGTAAATCTATTTTCAAAGTATTTATTTTAAAATCTATTGTCCAATTATATTTTTTGAATAAATTCAACACTTGCTGTTCAATATTTGTATCAGGGTTTGGATATTCATATAGACTACTAATATATCTAAAAAAGTTATAATTAGGTTCTTTCTTATTTCCATTTTCATCTAAATATCCTATTTCATAAAGATAATCATATATAATATTTATTTCTCTTTTTTCTCCATTTCTATATTCAATAATTATTTTATAATCATATTCTGATCCCTTATTAATCTTGTTAATTTTAGATGTATCAACTAATGGCTTACTATTTTCAATCATAGACATAATATCATTTATCATCTTGCTATTTGATATATAAATAGGCTTTACACCATTCCAAAATATTGGATTTTCACCTAAAATTACCTTTATTCTTGCAATATTTACACTTTCTTGAAATTGATCATTTTGTTCACTTGAAGTTATATCATTTATTAACCAACCTAATTTTTCAAATTTTTCAACTGTAACAATTACTTTTGTTCTCCATTCCTCCTCAGGTACGCTGGTTATTTCTACAATATCTCCCTCAATTATGTACTTATTATTATTAATTTTTGTAACTTTTTTTACTTCAATTCTATCTGGCCATGGACTCGAAACATATCTACCAAAGGCTTTTTTAGGATCTTTTAACCATTTTGAAAGTAAAGAAGGCGATAAATATGGACTAAAATGCTTTGTGATTTCTTCTTTTAATTCTTTTTCAGGTATAAGCTTATTAACAAACTTCAATTTTTGCCCCAATTGTTCAACCACTTGTATTGCCTCAGCACTGCTATATTTTTCGGAACTACTTGAAACGTTAATAGATTTTTCATTATTATAAATATGAGCTTTTTCATCTATTGTATTCAAACTGCTTAATAAGATTTCAAAGCTACTTATATCCTTTGCATACTCCCTTAGGTCTTTATCAAAACCTTTTTGAATCTTTTCTCTTGTATACTGATAATTTTTTTCATTATTATCTATTTTTAAATTGAAATTGATAATATCAACATTATCTATGAGTGCAAACATTATAATAGCATTATTTTGCAAGGTATTTTCAATCTTTCTCATATCAACATCAGATGTACTAAAGTTATAATTAATATTAATTCCATATGGTGGTTTTTCTGTCTTGAGAGATATACCTTTATATAAATCAGCATATGGCAAGTTGTGAATAAGATTGGACACATTGCTGGCATTTCCAACATACTTATTCTTATATTTTAGTAGAACTTCTGCATTATATTCATTGCTTTTATTTACCTCTTTTTTATTAATTTGATTATGCTGTCCATTGGTCAACAGAATAACACCAAATATTATAATACATATAATAGCAGACAGGTTCAGCCACAAAGCTGGTTTTCTAAAACTCATTATCTTTTTTATTCTGTTTTTGATATTGCTTTCACCAAAAGCTAATATTTTACTATTAATTAGTGTATTCTGTTTTACAGCAAGTTTAATGAGTAATGTTGCATATTCACTTCTTATATCATTATTGTTTGCTTTTATAACCCTCTCATCACACGACATTTCCATATCTTTTAGAAATAATATAAAGCTAAGCCACAGTATAGGATTAAACCAGTGTATGCATAAGGAAAGTACCCATAAAGGTTTTATGATATAGTCAAATCTTTTGATGTGTATAAGTTCATGTTCAATGACATACTGTAGCTCTGATTTATTACAATTTTGTTCAAGAGACGAAGGTAATATGATGCACGGTTTTATTAAGCCACATACAACAGGGGTATATACCTTATCTGATATGTAGAATTTGACTTTTTGCTTCAACTTCAGTTTTTGACAGGACTCAGAAAATAAATGGTCATTCTTATACAAAATAGCTATTTTAAGTCTGCGACTTGTATAAAAGTATAAAAATATACTTAATAACAACAAAGCTATCATGCCTGCAAGCCATATACGAGCGGCAATAAATGTTAGTATATGCTTTGGATCTGTTGATAACTCCTGCGATGGTGTAAAATCAAAATGGTCTATATTGTTATTATTATTTAATACTTTGCTATCAATACTATTAGTTTTTTCTTGTGATATGTTCTGATAATCTGCAGTATATTGCATATTCTGATCTATTACATATTGTTGAGAGTTATGAGTAACGAGTGTTTCAAACACAGGAACGACATTAAATATACTAAATGTTGATGAAAAGGAAAAGGGAATAAGCATTCTAACAAGTACTATAAACCACAGGGCATAACTAAAAATTTTGGGTACCTTATCATCTAATATCCATCTAAAAAAGAATATCAAAACAGCAGCTACTGAAGCGGTAATGCTCATATTAAGCATTGTAGTAAATATATTTTCAAGCACTATTGTTCCTCCTTACTATACTTATCTACTATTTTTTTCAATTCTTCAACTTCATCTTTGCTCAATTTTTCTTTTTGTAAAAAGGTGGTAAAAAAGAGTTTTAATGAACCGTCATAAATTTTATTAATATGTTCTTCTGTTTCTGCACGCATAACTTGATCTTGATTTATCAATGCATAAACAACTGCATTTTCATTCTTTATGGCTCCTCGTTCACATAACCTGCGAATAACAGTATAAGTGGTTGATTTCTTCCATCCAAGTTCTTTATTTGCAATCTTAACTAGTTCTGTACTTGAAATAGGTGAATGCTCCCATATAATATTCATAAATTTATATTCTGCCTCAAATATTTTAATTTTTTCCATAAATATTACCTCCTTAGGTTTAATAAATTAAACCTATCTTAAGTTTAACACATTAAACCTATATTGTCAATAAAATATAAACAATAATGGTATCAATTTGAAAATTTTATTCTGTCTATATACTAAAGAAGTGGAGATTAGACCCATTTTTTAGCACTTACTTTATTGCACTTTAAAGGGTGCTGCACAAAACAGAAATTTGTATTAAAATTATTATATATTTTAGTTTGTTGTAATTGTCCTCGATATCTTAAAATAGCAAGTCGTTAACAAAGATAATAAAGTTCAGTAGAATATATTTTTATTAGTTTTGGGAATATATGCTAGTGTTCTTGGAAAACTTCAATATAAATGGTATATTTACGATGATACCATATATTGCTTAAAAAGAGCATTGGAGAAGGGGTATTCTAATTTAATTCTTTCAAATCATGTACCCGAGTTGGAAAACTTAGTAAGGAGTTTAGATATTGGAGATTATTTTTTAAAATATATTCATCAGCAAATATTGGATATGAAAAGCCTAATAAAAAAATATTTGAAAAAGTACTAATGGATTAAAACGATATTGAGAGTATAACCATGATTGAAGATAGTTATATTGCTGATATCCAAGGAGCAAAAAGAGCAGGAATTGATGCAATTTTGGTAAGAAAAAGTAATAATTTTAACTGTGACAAGCATTTTGCTTCACTAATAGAGTTGGTTGATTTTTTATAAATTATAAATTTTAGTTTGTATTATAATTATATAATACATTTTTAAAGAACATATTATCTACAAATAGTTTTTACATTTCATATATAATTGTTCTTTTATAGTCATATAAAAGAATAAGATTGTTATTGTTAATAAATTTAAAAAGGGTGTTTTATATGAGTCAGGTTAAATTTATAATAAGAAATTTACATGAAAATGATTGCAACTTTATTTCATCTCTTTGTGGACAACTTGGGTATCCTTCTACAGAGAGTGAGGTTATGATTAGAATTAAAGATATTATTAAGAGAGAAAGTCATCAAGTTTTTGTTGCTGAAACTATTGATAAAAAGGTAGTAGGTTGGGTTCATGTACATATATACCCATTACTCGAGTGCGATTTGATGGCAGAAATAGGTGGATTAGTTGTAGATAGAGATTATAGGAGAATGGGTATTGGAACAGAATTGATGAAACATGCAGAAGATTGGGCGAAAAGTAAAGGGTGTAGTATGGTAAATTTACGTTCTAATGTAATTAGAAAGGAAGCACATATTTTATATGAGAGTATTGGCTATGTAAAAATTAAGCAGTCATATACTTTTAGAAAAATAATATTATAGATTAGTAAATAAAAGGGGAAGATATTGTTGATTAAAATTGGTATTATAGGCTATGGAAGTATGGGTAGCATGCTACTTAATAGCTTTATTGCTTCGGGAGGAGTAAAACCTTGTGAAGTGATTGTTTCAACAAGGACAAAAGATAAACTCAAAAGTGTTAGTTCAAAATGGGATGGGATAAATATTGCTGTAGATAATATAGAGGTTGTTAAAAAGGCTAAGTGCATTTTTATATGTGTAAAACCTCAAGAGGTAGAAGATATTCTTGATGAAATAAGAAATTTTATCACCTTAGATACACATATTGTTTCAATTGCCGCTACTGTTTCAATTGAAAATATAGAAAAGATTGTTAACTGCAAAATAACAAAACTTACACCTGCTATTACATCAGAGGTGTTTGATGGGATAAGCTTGGTATGCCATAATAATAAGGTAAACCGTGAAGATGCAGCCTTTTTGAAAGGTTTGCTTAATAAAATAAGTATTGTAAATATTATCAAAGAGGAAGATTTTGATTTAGCTGCCGAGCTCACAAGCTGTGCTCCCGGATTTATTGCATGTATATTTGAGGAATTTGTAAACGCTGTTTTAAAACATACCGAAGATATGCCTAAACAAGAGATTGCCAAGATGGTACTTAGAACATTATATGCAACATCGAAAGTATTTATTGAGAAAGGTATGACTTTCAAAGAAGTAATAGATAGGGTGGCAACAAAAGGTGGAATTACAGAGGAAGGGGTAAAGGTATTAAAAGCAAAATTACCCCAAGTTTTTGATGAAATGTTTGAGCAAACGCTAAACAAACGGAAGATGAAAAAAGAAGTTATAGATAGTATCTTTATGGATTTTAAATAAAAAATTTTGTATATAAGGGGAAAGCTATACATGGATATATTAAAAATTTTTAACAATGCACAAAATAAAAAATGCTAAAAATGTTAATATATATAAATTATACTTTTGTTATCTTACCTTTAAAACCTAAATCCTTAATTCTTTCGTATACTCTTACTGCACTATATGGTGCTTCTTCAAGCATAGTATCAATTATTGTCCTGCAATCATCTAATTTTGAACTTTTCTTTTTCGTAAAGTATCTTTTGGTATTTCTTCATATGTAGCATATTTTTTGGCTGTTCTCCAGTTAATATTATATTTCCTTGCTATTTCTGATATTGATAAGCCTTTAAGATAATCATTTCTTATATCCATCCAGAGTTTCCTACTCATCTCTATTTCCCCCATATACTTTTTCTATATGGAAGATATTATTATAATTCTGTTTAAAACTCTGTACTTTTTATCTGCCCTTTTTGTGATTTTATCATTGGCTATTACAAATATTTAAAATAATTTTTAAAAATTATACGTTAAATTAGTTGATTTTAAAAAACTAAAGAAATATAATCTTAATAGAACATATAAACAATTGTTCATATGTTTATTCATAAGGAGTGATTATATGGATAAAGAAATAACTAATTTTGAGATCTGTAATTGTACTATAATACATGAAGATGTGGTAAAAAGGGTTAGAGAAAACATGGTTGATGAAAACCATGTAATAAGCCTTGCAGAATTTTTTAAAGTTTTTGGTGATGCAACAAGAATAAAGATAATAAATGCCTTATTAACATCTGAAATGTGTGTATGTGATATAGCAGCACTCCTTGGTATGAGCCAGTCTGCAATATCACACCAATTAAGAACATTAAAGCAGGCAAGGTTAATTAAATACAGAAGGGATGGTAAGGTAGTTTATTATTCCCTTGATGATGAACACATAAAAGAGATTTTCGATAAGGGTTTGATTCATGTAAAAGAATAATAAAGCCATCAAAAATCAAATAGTAAGGGGGACAGGAATTCTTTGGAGAAAATATTAATGAAGGAATTAATATTGGATGGTTTAGATTGTGCGAATTGTGGTACAAAAATAGAAGCAAAGGTAAATACCATAGAAGGTGTAAAACAGGCTTCTATAAACTTTATAGATAAAACACTTACCATTGAGATAAGTAACAAAGATAGATTAGATGAAATATTAAATGAGACTAAAAAAATTGTAAATAGATTAGAACCTGGTGTAAATATTAGGGAAAAAAACATATCAAAGTCATCAAAAAAAGTTTTGGTACTTTTGGGATTATGCTGTGCAAATTGTGCAGCGAAAATAGAGAAAGAAGTTGGAAACTTAGCTGGCGTAAAGGCAGTTTCAGTTGATTTTGTTTCAAAGAAGCTTTATGTTGAAACACACGACAAATATGATTTAGACAATATAATAAGTGAGACCAAAAAGATTGTAAAAAGGATTGAGCCTGATATTAAGGTAATTGAAGCAGAAGATAAAAAATCTCATGCTACTGATAATGGTAAAATTACCAAAAAGACTTTTACATTATCTAATTTGGATTGTGCAAACTGTGCTGCAAAGATAGAGAAGGGTATAAGTGAGATAGATGGCGTAAAGGCAGTTTCAGTTGATTTTGCAACAAAGAGGGTTGCAATTGAAATTGATGATGGAGAATGGCCAAAAATCATTGAAGAAGCTGCAAAGATAATTAAAAATATAGAGCCTGATATGAGTATCGTTGAAGATACAAAAGAAAACATCAAGACTTTAAAGGATAAAAAAGAAGTTGAAGAATTCAACAAAAGTGAACTTATATGGCTGGTAATTGCTGCAGTATTATTCGGAATTGGAGTTATATTTGATTTTTCATTCTGGGTGGAATTTTCAATTTACTTTGTAAGTTATATTTTAGTTGGTGGTGAGGTGATATTAAGAGCTACTAAAAATATTGCAAGGGGTCAGGTTTTTGATGAGAATTTTTTAATGGCTATAGCAACAATAGGTGCATTCGCAATAAAAGAATTTCCAGAAGGTGTTGCAGTAATGCTTTTCTATCAGGTGGGAGAGTTTTTCCAGGATATTGCTGTAAACCGTTCAAGAAAGTCAATATCAGCTCTAATGGATATAAGACCTGACTATGCAAACTTGCTTGTTGGGAATGATGAAAAAAGAGTTGACCCTGATGATGTGAAAATTGGAAATAGAATTATTGTAAAGCCAGGAGAAAAGATTCCTCTTGATGGAAAGGTGCTTGAAGGAAAATCTATGGTAAACACATCTGCATTAACAGGGGAATCAGTGCCAAGAGAAGTTGAAGCAGGAAGTAATGTACTTGCAGGTTTTATTAATACAAATGGTGTTTTAACAATTGAAGTTACAAAGGAATTTGGAGAATCAACAGTAGCAAAAATATTGGATTTAGTACAAAATGCAACAAGCAGAAAAGCACCAACTGAAAACTTCATAACTAAATTTGCAAGGTATTATACACCTGTTGTTGTTATCGTAGCTTTAATTCTTGCAATTTTACCACCACTTTTAATTCCTGGAGCACAGTTATCTGATTGGATTTACAGGGCACTTGTGTTCCTTGTAATATCATGTCCATGTGCATTAGTTGTATCAATACCTCTTGGCTTCTTTGGAGGAATTGGTGGTGCGTCAAAGAACGGAATACTTGTAAAAGGAAGTAACTATTTGGAAGCCCTAAATAGTGTTGATACAGTTGTATTTGATAAGACAGGAACACTTACAAAGGGTGTATTTAAAGTTACAAAGGTAAGTCCTAAAGAGGGAGTAACTCCAGATGAATTATTAAAGTATGCGGCATATGCAGAAAGTTATTCAAATCATCCTATTGCAACATCCATTTTAAATGAATATAACAAGGAAATTAATAAAGATGATATTACTGATTATGAAGAAATATCAGGCTATGGTATAAGGGTTAAAGCTAATGGTAAAGAGATTCTTGCAGGTAATATTAAACTTATGAATAAAGAAAACATTGGATATGATAAAGTTGACGAAGTAGGAACAATAGTTCATGTTGCTTTAGATAAAAAATATGCAGGGTATATAGTAATATCCGATGAAATAAAAGAGGATTCAAAGGATGCAATTTCAGGTCTTAAGGCAATAGGGATTAAAAAGACTGTTATGCTGACTGGAGATAGTAAACAGGTAGGAGAAAAGGTGGCACAAGAATTAGGATTAGATGAAGTCCATACAGAACTTCTACCAGATCAGAAGGTTGAAAAAGTAGAGCTACTTGATAAGCAAAAATCACCTAAAGGAAAATTAATATTTGTAGGTGATGGTATAAATGATGCCCCTGTACTTGCAAGGGCAGACATTGGTATTGCAATGGGCGGGCTTGGTTCTGATGCTGCAATTGAAGCTGCTGATGTAGTTATCATGACTGATGAGCCTTCAAAGATTGTAAGCGCTATAAAGATTGCTAAAAGAACAAGAAGCATTGTATGGCAGAATATTGGATTTGCTTTAGGGGTTAAAATTATTGTACTTCTGTTAGGAGCAGGTGGCATTGCTACAATGTGGGAAGCTGTATTTGCAGATGTGGGAGTAGCATTAATTGCAGTTTTAAATGCCATGAGGGTTATGAAGATTGAAAATATTTAAGGAAGGTGCAGCCTTTTGGGGCTGCATTTTTTAAAGGCATGAACATTTACATTACCACTTATAATCCAGAATCAGGTGTTAAGTTTAATAAGCAGCAGGTAAAAGTACCCATATGGTTTAAGAAGGATGCAAGCCCTAAATATGCCTACTAATGCATTTTATATCATCTATAGTTTTTCATTACTTTTTTGCATGTCTAGCACCTAGTGCAATATTTTCTCCAGAAGATATAAATTTCAATCCAAATACTTTCCATCATCTTAAATGGTAAACCATAGATAAGGGATGGGTGAGAAGATTATTACATTAAATATCAGTTGTATGATACAATTGTTATAAAAAGATGCGCATAATGCAATGAAAAAAGATAAAAAGCATTTTGGAGGTTATTTACTTTGTGAAGTAAGTTAGGGATGAATTAGGTTAGCAAGTCAGAAAAAGTACAAAAAATTAGAAATGTAGGTGAATATAGCATGGGTATAATTGAGATTTTTTATAGTGCACGAAATGAAGAAAATGCTGAAAAAATGTCAGCATATATGAAAAATAAATTTTCTTTTTTAGGAATACCAAAGCCGTTAAGGGCTACACTTTCAAAGGATTTTTTAATACAAAAGAAAATGGAAAAAGAAATCGACTGGGAGTTTATTTTTAATTGTTATAATATGCCAGAAAGAGAATTTCATTATTTAGCTTTAGATTACTTAAATTCTGTTAAAGAGTTATTGCAACCTGATGATATGTATAAAATTGAAAAACTTATTATTACAAACTCATGGTGGGATAGCGTAGATTATCTTGATACAATTGTAGGATATCTTTGTCTTAAATATCCTGAATTAAAAGATAGTTTTATTATTAGATGGATAGATAGTGAAAATATTTGGCTTAAGAGAATATCAATTAATTTTCAACTGCAATATAAGGAGAAAACTGATACAACCATTTTAAGCCAGGCAATACTTAAGAACTGCGATACGAAAGAATTTTTTATAAATAAAGCAATTGGTTGGGCTTTGCGGCAATATTCAAAAACTAACAAGGAATGGGTTAAGCAGTTTCTTACTAACAATAAATTACATCCATTAAGCGTAAAAGAAGCGAGTAAATATCTTTAGTTAAAAATTAAAAACAATAATCACTTATTTATACAAATATTAATGAATGATGATTTGGAGGGATTAAAAAATTAATGAGTACATTTTTTAATCAATTAAAAATCAAAGCAAAAAGTCTAAAAAATGAAATAAAAGCTTTATATATAGCTTGTAAAAGACCTGATGTGCCTTGGTATGCAAAAGCATTTTCGTTGTTAGTGGTAGGTTTTGCATTAAGTCCAATAGATTTTATTCCTGATTTTGTACCAATATTAGGATATTTGGATGACCTTGTTTTAATTCCATTAGGTGTTGCATTAGCTATAAAAATGATACCTCCACATATTATGCAAGAATGTAGATTACAGGCACAAGACGTTTTTAAGGATGGCAAACCTAAAAATTGGGTAGCTGGAGCAATAATTATAATTATATGGATGGCAATAATTGGTTTAATAGCAATCAAGATATTTTCAGTAAAATGAATTTCATATAATTGATATATATGAACTAGATATTGAATAGTGCATTTATTTTTTGCATGTTGAAACAAATTTCATAAGGCCTCAGATAGATACTTTGAAATAAAGAAAGGAAGTTAAATCAATAAAATTATTAATCTAAAAGTGAATAGAGAAAGGAGTTTTGAAAAATGAAAAAGTATTTATCTGCATTAGTCATTATGTATATGTGTCTATTTACCATAATAGCCTATGGCTCATCACAGTTTTCTATTGATAAAAATGGATATTTGATAAAGACCACAGGTAAAAGCTATATTAGAAGCAAAATAAAATTCGAGAAATTTATTGATAAAAATCCTAAATATCTTTTAGCAGCAGGTAAGGATAAGTCATTATACATTGTTTCTAAAGATATTTTAAAAGAAAGAAAAATAGCTTCGCCTAATAAGAATGATATATATTATCTTTCGACTGGAAAAAATAATGCTATTGATTGGTTGTATTTAACATACTATAATGGCCTTTATTATTTTATTGATAACGGATATATCAAATTTACAAATGGAACAAAAGAAACAATTATTGGAGATAAAAATCTTAAAATTTCCTATAAATCTATGTCTTTTACTTTTCAAAATAAAATCATATATTTTAAATCTAAAAATGGTAATAATGATTTTTCCTTTCAAGAACATAAACTGTACCAACTTGATTTAAAAACAAATAAAGAAAAAATAATTACTTATGGGAATAAAGATGTCCATATAAAGATATTATTCTTATCACCTAACACTCAGTTTTATATAAGATATGATGACAAAAAGAAAATAAGTGAATATCATTTGAGAAAAGATGATTTTGACAGTATATTATTTACAAATAATGATGTTATAGATAATTATTGGCCGGATTTGACTTCTGTTGATAATCAACAATATGTATCTCAGTTACTTCTAAAAAGAGGTAATCTATTTTTCTATATGCCAATAAATAAAACATATATATTTATTCCTGATTCAACATTCATAAAACTCTTTGATAAAAGCTTTATAGATATTTATCTTATTAATAATAAGTTGTATGTTGCTAAAACAATTTTTGAAAACAACATTCCATATCATATACCAGCAGGTTCAGAAATTGGCTATTATGACCTTGCAACAGGAGAATACAAAAGAGTTTTGAATAAATATGGAGATAATGTACATTATCCAAGTGGTAATATATATTGTATTGATAGTGTTGATAATGAGGGAAATATAGTATTTACTGAGATGTGGGATGAAGGTATGAGTCATTATGGATATAAAAAATACAAATATATTGCCAATAAAAAAACTATTACTGTTTTATCTTTTCAGCCTGGAAGAGAGGAAATGTATTCAAAAGATGATATACAAAAAGTGTTAAAGGAGGTTTATAATCAAGACTATTTATTATGGTCAAGTAAAATTGCTGATATTATAGAAAGAGAGTCAAAGCTTGAAAGCATTTATATTATTGATAATAAGATATATATAGCTAAAAAAGATAATACATTGCAAACTATCATTGGATATTATGATATGAGTGACAATAATAATTTTAACCTGGTTCTAAAAAAGCAAGAAGGAAATTTTAACAACAATGGACAAATATATATTGAAAAAGTAGATGAAAATGGCAATATATACTTTAAAGATAATCAGTATGATTCAAACTATATCTTATCTTCTTATATAAAATATATTTATATTCAAGATAAGAATATTTTACAAATTGTAGATATTTGGACTAAAGACAATAATGTTGAATTAATTAAAAAATATAAAGGAAAAACAATAAAAGCAGATGAATTTATTGATATTTCTGAAATGCTAAAAGAATAAAAGGAAGAAAATACGGAGGGCTAAATGAATGTTCAGAGAAATGAGAAGACAGGATAGAAAAATGAACAAAGATGAAGCAATCGAGTTACTCAAAAAATGCCAATATGGGATTTTATCAACGGTAGGAGAGGATGGCTATGCTTATGGTGTGCCATTAAATTATGTATATATGGACAATAATATATATTTTCATTGTGCATCAGAAGGCCATAAATTAGATAATATAAGAAATAATGATAAGGTTTCATTTTGCGTTGTAGGGAAAGTAGAGAATGTTCCAGAAAGATTTACAACTAAGTATGAAAGTGTAATAGCCTTTGGAAAAGCTTGTGAAGTTAATGGTGACAAAAAATACTCTGCATTTATAGCATTATTAAAGAAATATTCAGAACAATATATAGAAAAGGGGAAAAAGTACATAAAAAATACCGATGATAAAGTAAAAATCATAAAAATATCTATTGAAGCTATTACTGGTAAGGCAAATAAATAGTTAAAGTAAGTAATATATTTAGGGTAGTATTTTTGGATTACTACCCTAAATTGATTTAAAAGGATAACATAATTTATTTTTAGATTATAAAGATATTATAGTATTGTTTTAATATTCAAAACAGATTATTATCACTTATTCTTTATGGTATAATTATAAAAAACTCATAATATACCAAGGGAGTTAATTTCAATAATGCAGCTATTTTCGGTTTTACCAAGTAATCTATTCTCAATTTTATCATCAAAAAATAAAGATATATACGTAGATGCACTATTTACACTACGAAAAGCTTTTAAACAAGAGATGACAATTAATAAATCAGACCTTGTTTCAATGATTATATCAGAGCTTGACCAAAAGCTTTTAGAGATTGAGCTTGATGAAGAAGAAGCAATTGAAAATAGTATGGAAAATGATAAAAACCCTTCAAGTATAGCTCACTTCTTAATAAGAAGGCTTAAAGAAACTGGTTGGATAGATTTAGAATACAAAGAAGATACATTTGATGAGATAGTTACACTACCTGATTATTCAATTAAAATTATAAATCTACTATATTCTTTTGTGGATATTCAAACAAAAGAGTATAACTCCTATGTATATTCAACCTATTCACTACTTAATACTGCTAATCAAGAGCAGGATAACTTTTATGATTTTTTTAAAACAGCATATGAAAATACTATTAATCTATTGGACGAGCTAAAAACATTACATAACAACATAAGACGCTTTCATCAAGAATTAAACAATTATATCTCTATAAATGAAATTTTAAAAAGCCATTTTGATGATTATAAAAATTTGGTGTTTGATAGGGTATACCATCCACTAAAAACATTTGATTCAATACCTAAATATAGAATACCAATATTGAAGATTCTAAAAAGCTGGCTTGATGACAATAATATAAAGGAAAAGATTGCATATCAAGCAATTCAAAGAGGAAAATACAAATCACAAGATGAAGCTATGGAGGATATTATTTCAAAGCTAAATGAAATTATAGATATCTATGAAGGTATTAATGATATATTAGAACAGATTGATCAAAGAAATTCAAGTTATACAAGGGCTTCAATTGAAAAGATGAGATATATGTTAAATATTGATAGAAGTATAAAAGGAAAGATTGTAAAAATGCTATCAAAACTCTCTGAATTAGATGAAGACAATAAGGATAAGCATATTGAGATGATGTCATCAACAGTTGATTTATTTAAACAAGGGTTTTTAGATGAAAACTCACTTTTTATAAGAGCAGCAAAAGCAAAGAAAAAAGACCAAAAACCTATGGAGATAAAAGAAATTGATATTGAAGACAATTTACTGCTTGAAGAATTTATAGATAGGGCAAAAAGTCTTTATTCACATGCTAAAGTTATGGAATTTGTAAAATCCATTATGAGAGAACTTGAAGTTATCACAACCAAAGATATAATAATAGAAAATGACCAACAGTTTATTTTACTAATATTTGCTATACTAAAAAGCAGTGATAAAAATGTTTTTTATTCAATAGAAGTTACTAATGATTATTTAATTAATAATGGATATAAAGTGCCATTTGTTATATTTAAAAGAAAGGGTTTAAAAAATGCTTGATATAGGTTTTGATAAGTTTACTAATTCAGAAAGAGAAGAGTTTACAAGGCTTATAAACTTCCTTTTATCAAAAACATTTATTGTTAGAGATATATATGATATAAAAGAAGAAAGATTGAAGGTTAATCCAGAATACCGGTTTGTGGAGCGTAACTTTGAATATTTTTGTAGATATTTAGCAGTAGTAGGCTTTGATTTACAAAAAGATAATAATTATGGTGTTATATCTCTTTACAATAGATATGACTATAACAGGATAAAACTTGATAGAAATACCACATTGATTATTTATGTATTAAGATTAATATTTGAAGAAGAAAGAGAAAAGGTAACACTTAGAAATGAGGTTTTAACAACAGTAGGGCAAGTTATTCATAAACTTATAACTTTAGGAGCGATAAAGAAAAAGATGTCAGACAAAGATATTTCTGATTCATTTAGACTACTTTCAAATCACAATATAATCCAAAAATTGGATAGGACATGGGAGGACCCAGAGGCAAAGATTTTAATATTACCTTCTATTTTATTTGTTGTTACAAATGAAAAGATATCTAAGCTATATGATATTCTAAATATTGATGATGATGAAATTGAGGAAGAAAATAGTGATATTCTCATTAGAGGAGAAGATGAGATATGAAGATTTTAAAAAAAGCACTTTTAATAAACTGGCATTATTACTGGAATGAGCTTATAGAATTTGATACAATAAATTTTTTAACTGGGAAAAATGCCTCAGGGAAATCTACTTTAATTGATGCACTTCAACTACTATTATTAGGAGATACCAGTGGCTATTTTTTCAACAAGGCTGCAAATGACAAATCTCAAAGAACACTCAAAGGCTATTTAAAAGGTGAGATTGGTGATGATGGAGATATAGGCTATAAATATTTAAGAGAAGGAAGATTTACAAGTTACATAGCTTGTGAATTCTTTGATTATACCAAAAAATCAAGCTTTACTCTTGGTGTTGTTTTTGATTGTTTTGACGATGAAACATATGACCATAAATTTTTTATTTTAGATGATATTATTCCTGATAATAGATTTATTATAAATAAAATCCCAATGTCTATAAAAGATTTGCGAACTTATCTTTCCAAAACATATAAAAAACATAAATTTAACTTTTTTGATAGCAATCGCTCTTACCAAGAAGCCTTAAAAGGCAAGCTTGGCGGGCTTAAAAATAAATACTTTAGTCTTTTTAAAAAGGCTGTTTCATTTACCCCAATTACAGATATTGAAAAATTTATTACAGAATATGTATGCGATGTAAAAAGCAATATCAATATTGAGCCTATGCAAGAAAATATAAGGTATTATAAACGGTTAGAACTTGATGCAGATATGATTGAAAAAAAGATTGAGCTTTTAGAAGATATTAGTAATATTTACTCACAATTTTTAGAAGATAAAGAAAGGTATGATTTATATAGCTATATTATTGAAAGAGCAAAAAAAGAGGCACTTGTTGTTAAATTAAGACAATATAATGAAGATATTAAGACTATGCAGGACAATATTGATAGACTAAAAGCTGAACAAGAGCTTCTTCAAAATGAGATAAAAAAACTAAAACAAGAAGAGGAAAGTTTAATTATTACAAAAAATTCATCAGATATAGGTAAAAGATTTAATGAAATCCAAAAGGAAAAAGAAGATATAGAAAGTAAAATAAATGACCTTAATAAAAGTTTAAGCAAAACAATAAATAATATTAAAGATTATGCTTTAAAATGGCAAGATAAAGCTGTAAAAATACAAAAAAGCTTTCATAAAGATATAAAGGATTTTTTAAATAAATACTATATTGCTAATATTACGGATAATATAGTTGAAAGCTCAAATATTGTTATTTCTATATCAAATGATTTATTAAAATCTAATATTGAAAAATTGAAATTGCTTGGAATTGATTATTTTGAAAGTGTTAGAGAAAGTATAAGTAGCTTTAAGGAACTTTCAAATAAGCTTTATTACGAGATTTCTAATCTAATAGAACAAAATAGAAAAAGTCTTGAGATTATTAATGAGGAGATTGAAAATCTAAAAAAAGGAATAAAGCCTTATGATAAAAAGCTTTTGGATTTAAAGAATGAAATAAAGCAAAGATTATCCCAAAAATACATGAAAGATATAGAAGTTCATATCTTGGCAGATTTACTTGAAATTAAAGATGAAAAATGGAAAAATGCAATTGAGGCTTATCTTCATACACAGAAGTTTTATCTTATTGTTGAACCAGAGTATTTTTTAGATGCTCTTAAGATTTATGACCATTTAAAAAATCAAAAAGGCTATTATGATATTGGTTTGGTTGATACTGGTAAAATCTTAGAAAAAAAGCCTAAATTTGAACCAAACAGTTTAGCACAAGAAGTTGTAACAGACAACATATATGCAAGATACTATATAAATTATATTTTAGGTAGAGTGATAAAATGTGATAAGGTTGAGGATTTAAGAAAGTTTGAAATAGCTATTACAGATAGCTGTATGTTATACCAAAACTATGTAGCAAGGCAGTTAAATCCTGAAAGATGGAAAAGTCCATATATAGGCAAGAAATCCATTGAAGAACAAATAAATAGAAAGACAATAGAAAAACAAGAGTTAACAGTTAACAAAAGAAATTTTGAATATATTTTTGATATAGTAAAAAATATATGGAACTTTGATGTTATTAATAAAAATGAGATTGAAGATATTGTAACCAATTTATCTAATTATGATTTGATTATTAATTTAAAAGCTAAACTTAAAGACTTAGATGGTGAGCTAAATACGCTTGATCTTTCTTGGCTTATACAGTTAGATGAAAAGATAAAAGAGATAAAAAAATTTATACAGGAAAAAGAAAAATCTGAAAGAGAAAAAAGTAATAAAATAGTTGAGCTTAATACAACAATTAATGCTATTAGGCAAAAAGACATACCAGAGTTAGAAGGCAAAATTATGGAACATTCTCAAGCAATTTTAGAAAGATATACAAAAGAGTTTATTCAAGATAAAGGTGAACCAAGATTTTTAAAAGAACTTAATGAAAAACTAAATCCATCTGATGTTGAAAGAAGCTATTCAACACAATTAGGAAAATCAAGAAATCAAAAGGAAAATAGATGGAATCAACTTGTAAGTAGAAGAGCTGAATATAATAGAGACTATAAAATGTCTTATGATATTAATAATATTAAAAATGATCAGTATGAAAAGGAACTAAAAGAGCTCAAAGAGATAAAACTTCCCGAATACAAAGAAAAGATAAATGATGCAAGAATTAAGGCTTTTGAACAATTTAGAGATGATTTTCTTGCAAAACTTAAATCAAGTATTGAAACTGTTTATGAACAGATAGATGAGCTAAATTTAGCCCTAAAAGAAAGTAATTTTGGTGATGATAGGTATAGATTTGTTGTTAGTCCTAAATCAGAATACAAAAAATACTATGAAATGATTACAGATCCATTATTACTTGATGGATACAACAATATTTCTGCAGAAGTATTTAGACAAAAACACAAGGAAGCAATTGATGAACTTTTTATGCTAATTACTTTAGATGATGCTGAGAGCAGTGCTGATAAAAGGGCTGAGATAGAGAAAAATATCAAAAGATATACCGACTACAGAACCTATCTTAACTTTGATTTAGAGGTTATTGATGCAGAAGATAGAAAGCAAAGGCTTTCGAAAACTCTACACAAAAAATCAGGTGGTGAAACACAAACACCTTTTTATATATCTGTTTTAGCTTCCTTTGCACAGCTTTATAGGGTAAAGGATAGAAATGCTTCAAACACATCAAGACTTATAATATTTGATGAGGCGTTTAATAAAATGGACAGCGAAAGGATTAGAGAAAGTATAAAGCTTTTAAGAAAGTTTAAACTACAGGCAATAATCTCAGCTCCACCAGAAAAAATTGCTGATATAGCTACATTAGTTGATAGAAACCTATGTGTTATAAGAAATGCTAACGCAACAATTGTAAGAGCTTTTGATGCAAGAAAATTAGATGAGGATGAGATAGATGGATTACAAGAATCTGTTATTAAATAGGCTACTTGATAAGTATGAAAAAAGTAAATCTTACATTGATGGTGTTAGCAACAGAAGAATACTTATTAATATGCTATCTAAAGATTTTTTGGAGTATGATATTGAAAAACCAGAAATTAAAGAACTTATTAATTCTATAATATTTGAACTGAAGGATATAGGATGTATAGACTTTGAATGGAAAAGGTTTGAGAAAGGGAATATTATCGAAAAAGTATGGCTAAATTTAGAGAACATCAAGTTAGCTTATGAAATAACTAAAAGACAGCCTAAAAGGGATAAAATTGAAAATATTTTGGAACTTCTTGAAGGTTTTTTAAATGAAGTACAAGAAGAAAAAGTACCAGAATTTATAAAAAACTATATAAGTGAAACCTATAATTATATAAAAACAAAAAAGAAAACAGGCGTATTTATTCCTGAGGATATTAACCAAATTCAAGCATTACTTAAGGCATTAAAAGAGATTTGCAATAATAAAGAACAAGAAAATTTAGAGAGAGTTTTTAGCATAAAACTTTATGGTGATTCTAAATATTTTGAGAGGAATATTAAAAAAAGGCTTATTGATATTATAAAGAAATATGCACTTGATGAATTTGTTGATGAAATAGATAAACCCTCTGATGATGAGATTTTATCTATAGTTGGTATAGTTAAAAATCCAGAAGAAATAAGCTTTTGTGGGAATATTGGGCTTAAAATAAGAGATACTTTAGTTGATTTTTCTGTTTTTAAAGATGGTATTTCAATAAACTCTAAAACAGTTAAAGATATAAATGGTATTGAGTTTTATGGCATTAATAAAGTCCTTTTTATAGAGAATAAGACAAATTATTATAATTATATCCTAAAAAATAAAAAAGATGATGAAATAATTATCTATCATGGAGGCTTTTATAGCCCAACAAAAGAGACTTTTTTCACGAAACTCTATAACTACTCTAAAGATAAAAATATTGAGTATTTACATTGGTCTGATATAGATATAGGTGGTTTTAGAATATTTGTTAGACTTAAGAAAAATATAATTCCTTCTCTTAAGCCATATATGATGGATGAAAAGACATTTATTGAAAATAAAAAGTATTGGATGACATTTGATAAAAGATATGAAGAGAGCTTAATGAAACTACTTAAAAATCCTGATTATGAATTATTTTATGGATTGATAAATTTAATGCTACAAAATAAAGCTCGTTTAGAACAGGAAGCATATTTGGTGAGTTGGTAATTATTAATAATTTTAATAGCTGGATTTTATAATCCAGCTATTAATTCCATTAATTCCTTTTGGTTTATTTTTGATAAAAATGTTTGGTTAGGTTTTATTACTGCATCAAATAAGTCTTTCTTTTTTTGTTGCAGTTCAAAAATCTTTTCTTCAATTGTACCTTTTGTAATAAGCTTAAAAACCTGAACAGCTTTGTTTTGCCCAATTCTATAAACTCTATCAGTTGCCTGTCCTTCAACAGCGGGATTCCACCAAGGGTCATAATGTATTACAACATCAGCACCAGTAAGATTTAGCCCAAATCCCCCTGCTTTTAATGATATTAAAAATACATGTCCTTCACCACTATTAAATCTATTTATCATATCCATTCTGTCTTTTGATTTTGTTGAACCATCAAGATAAAAACAATTTATTGACATATTTTCAAGCCTTGATCTTATAATAGAAAGCATTTCAGTCCACTGTGAAAAAATAAGTATTCTGTGCCCGCTTTCTATAGAAGCCGAAACCAATTCTTCGAGTAGTTCAAGCTTTCCAGAATTTTTATTATAATCTTCTAAAAATAGTGAGGGATGACAGCATATTTGTCTTAGTCTAGTTAGTATTGATAATATTTTTATTTGACTTTTCTCAAAACCATTTTCCAAAATTTCTTTTTCTATCTCTTGTTTTGCTTTTATCAGATAAGAATTATATATATTTTCTTGTTCACTTGTCATTTCAACTGTAATCTTACTTTCAATCTTTTCAGGAAGTTCATCTAAAACTTCTGATTTTAACCTTCTTAATATAAGGTAGTCCATTTATAGTAAAGTTATAAATTTTATCATCATCATATAGATAAAATTTATTTTTTCCTTCTTTTTTAAATTGGAAAGATATAAAAATTTCCTCAATTTGTTTTTGTTTAATTAAATCTTTTGGAATAATTTTATTTAAATTATGGTTAGATTTTGGTTTATCATAATCAAATTCTATCTTAATTGAAAATAAGAAAATTATTGATAGGTTGAAAGAAGGTATATATATTAATCCTTTCACCAATCCTACGTTAGAAGAATGTGCAACAATATTGTATCCACCATCTTATTTATCTTTAGAAAAGGCACTTAATAATCACAATGTTCTTCCTCAGGCGTGCTATACAATGACTTTTGTAACTACAAGGAATGATTACAATACATCAATTCGTGAAGTAGCTATTGAATACAACCATATACCACAAGAATTATTCTTTGGTTATAGCTTTGATAGGTTTACAAATTCTTATATAGCAAGTCCAGAGAAAGCATATGTAGACTGGTTATATGTAAGAGGCATTAAAGATAAAATAGGAGAATACCAATTATTATCAATGCCAGATGAAATGGAATTAATAGAACTGGATGTTAATAAAATTGAACAAATAATCAAAGATATAAAAAATATTGAAATAGCAAGTGATGTAAATATGCTATACTCAAAAGTAAGAAAAGAACTATGGCATAAATTTAGTCAATAATCATAGGCAGGAGAAGTCCTGTCTTTTTTATATACAATTCAAATATTGCCTTCAAATGATGGCAAAAATAAAAAATAAGTGGTATAATATAAATAAAGAATAATATTATTAATCTGACGAAAGAAGGGGGTTAAAATACAACCGATAAAAGATAAAATAATAAGACAATATTTATTAGATATTAAGAAGCTAATATCAGTAGGGAAATTCCGTTTTGTTAATAGGGATAAAAATATTAGGTTCATGCGAGAGCATGGTTTATTAATAGAAGATATAAAAGAGATACTTTTGCAGTTAGAACCAAAAGACTACATAAAAGGACCAGAAAAAGATTATAACGAAAAATACAAAGGCGATATATGGGTATTCAAGAACAATTCTTATTTGGAAGTAACAATATACATTAAGATTAGACATGACCCACCTAATGAGGTTGTATGTATTTCATTTCATGAAGATGAAGAATAATTTGAAATTGTGAGGTGAATAACGTGAACAAAGCGTATTGTCCAAGTTGCAATGAATATGTTGAATATTCAATAAGGCAAAATATAATTAAGGAATATAAAGGTAAAGAAGTGAATGTCATTGAGAATATTGCTCAATGTAAGAAATGTGGAACAGATATATTTGTTAATGAAATTGAGGAAGAAAATCTAAAAAGATTATATTCAAAATATAGGAAAGTTGCAGAATTGATTACTCCAGAAGAAATAATGAAATTAAGAAAGAAGTATAATTTATCGCAAAGGGAACTTGGAGAGATACTTGGTTGGGGGAAGATGACTGTAAATAGATATGAAAGAGGCTCTTTACCTTCACAGAGTCATAGCGATTATTTAAAGCTGATGATAAAGAACGAAGAAATATTTAAAGAAAAGGTTGATGAAGCATTTATAAATAAGAGAATAAGAGAAAAAACATATCAAAAAATTGCGAATAAATTTTCTGATACAATAGCAAAAATGAAAAGAAAAATTTTAAATAAGAGTTTGACACATGAAGAAAGTATATATAATGGATTTAGAAAGTTTGATTTTGATAAATTAGAAAATCTAATAAGCTATATTGCTGATAAAGTAGATAATTTATATCAAACAAGTTTAAATAAAATATTATTTTATATCGACTTTACTTATTTTAAAAGATATTTGCGTTCAATAACAGGGTTAAGATATATGAAGTATGAACATGGTCCAGTAATTGAGAATTTTATGTATAGAGATATAATAGATTATCCAAGCGAAAAATATACTGTAATTGAAAAAGAAACTTCAGAAGGAGCAACGATAATAATAATAAAAAGCAACAAAAATTACGATTTAACTATATTTTCTAAAAATGAATTAGAAGTTATTAACAATGTTATAAATAAGCTAAAAAACGAAACATGTAATTCATTATCAAAATTATCACATCAAGAAAAAGCATGGATTGAAATACCTATAAAATCACTAATAACATACGAATATGCTAATGATATTAGACTTTTTATATAAAACAAGGAGAGATAATAAATGAAGTGTGTTTTGTGTAAAGCAAGTCTAAAACAAGGAGAAGTAAATCATATTATTGACATTAATAATAAAATAATAATAATTAAAAATGTTCCTGCACTTGTATGTCAACAATGCGGTGAGTATTTTATTGATAATGAAATAGCTTTAAAACTTGAAAAAATAGTAGACGAACTATTAAAAAACAAGACAGAAATAGTTATTGCAAACTATGCAGATATAGCAGCGTAAATAATAATAGGTGGTATGTTCAAATGGGTGAGTTTGTATCAAACGTAGGGAAAATATTAGACGAAACAATTGCAAGACAATATAATAGCGGAATACAACAAGGAATACAGCAAGGGATACAACAAGGAATACAACAAGGAAAACTTGAAGCCAAGATTGAATTAGCAAAGAAATTAATCAAAAAAGGCTTTAATGATGAAGAAATTGCAGAACTCACAGAAATAGAAGTAGAAAAGGTTAAAGAGATAAGAAATTCTAATATAAATTAGAAAATTAAAGAAAGTTAACCACAGTGAGATAAAACTCATTGTGGTTATTTTTTTATATAATTATATTGTAATTATAAAATGTAAACATAGTGAACCATATATAAAAACTAAAATAATAAGTAAACCTAAAAAAAGTATAAAAGAAATGGAAGTGGTATATGGTAAAATATAATTAGAAAGTAAACAAAAAAATATAAACTACCATAACAAACTTAAAAATCATGGTAAAACAATAATAAGGAGGTTGATACAGATGAAAAAACTAATATCACTAATTTTAGTTTTAACAATGTTTTTATCAATGACAGCACAAGCAGGGACAATAACAAAGGCAATAACAACAGTTACAAACAAGATAGAGTATATAACAGCAAAAGAGTTTGTAACATCACTAATGTTAGGTGCAGGAGTAAAACCAGATAAGCCTCTTGACTACCCAAGCAGGCTTTAAGTCAGTAGCAAATGGATACTTCTATGCAACCCAAACAAATGGGGTATGGCATTTAGCAACAAGCGGGACAAGTGGAGCAACAAGGGGATATTTCAGATACCTTGGCTATGATGTCAATGGCAATGTAATATCAGACCAACAATTCCCAGCAGATTTAGAAGGCGGATATATCCCTGTAACAGCAAGCACACAGCTTGTGAGCAATCCATGGAACAACGCAACAGCAAAACAGATATGCAGTGTTGCTAATGGGTATAATAAGCCAGATAGCTAATATATGACCAAGCATATCAAAATAAAGATAGCTTGAGAGATGAAAAAGGAAACTCATTAGAACAAGCATTATCGACAATATATAAAACAGAAACAGAAGCAAAAGCAGATTTTTCTAGTTCAGCAATGATACTAAACCAAGCAGAAAAATATGGAAAGAAGGAGTATATATGGATTATATTATTGCCGTTGATATAGGAACAACATCAGCTAAGGCTGTTGCTTTTGATATTAACTTAAAAGTTATTAAAAAAATGTCTTTTGAATATCCTATATATCATCCAGAACCATTGTGGAGTGAACAAAATCCTGACCAGATTTTAAATGCAGTATTAAATTCTATAAGATATGTAGTAAACAATATAAATGAATCTTATTCACTTCAAGCTATAGTTCTTAGCTCAGCTATGCATAGCATAATACCTGTAGATAAGGATGGTAATTTTCTATACAATTCAATCATCTGGGCAGATAATAGAAGCCAATCATATGCAGATAGCCTAAAAGAAACTCAAATAGGTGATGAAATTTACAAAAACACAGGAACACCTATACATGCAATGTCTCCACTCTGCAAAATACTATGGCTTAAGGACAACCAAAAAGAGATTTATAATAAAACATATAAATTTATTTCTATTAAAGAATACATAATTCTTAAGCTATTTAATGAATATATAGTTGATTATTCAATTGCTTCAGCAACAGGGCTATTTAATATCTTCAATTTAAAATGGAATAGCCACTCACTTAATCTTATAGGCATAACACATAATAAACTTTCAGAAATTGTTTCGCCATTACATATTATAAAAGGTATGAAAAAAGAATATGCTGATTTTTTAAATATAAAAAAAGATATTCCATTTGTTATTGGAGCAAGTGATGGGTGCTTAGCAAACCTTGGTTGTAATATAATAAAGAAGGGCAGGGCCTCTGTAACAATTGGTACAAGCGGTGCTATCAGGGTTACATCTGATAAACCAGTAATTGATGAATATGGACGTCTTTTCTCATATATCCTTACTGAAGGTTATTATATTATTGGTGGTTCAATAAATAATGGTGGAATTATATATAAATGGTTTACTGAAGATATTATAGAGAAAAATTATAAGGAGTTTGATTTAATAAAGCTACAAGAAAGCTTAAAAGAGATTAAGGCAGGTTCAGATGGACTAATTAGCCTTCCATTTCTTTTAGGAGAAAGGGCACCATATTGGGATTCAGAGCTTAAAGGGGTTTTGTTTGGGCTTAATATAACACATAAAAAAGAGCATATTCTAAAGTCTTTAATGGAAGGGGTTATCTTTGGCCTTAAAAATATATGTGATATTATCGAAGATTTAACTGGCAACATAGATGAAATATTTGCAACTGGAGGGTTTACAAAATCTGATATATGGCTTAATATTCTTGCAGATATATTTAATAAAAAGGTAATTGTAACAGACGACTATGAAAATACCTGTTTAGGTGCTGCAATACTCGGATTTTATGCACTTAGGTATATTAAATCATTTGATGAATTAAGCAAATATATGCCTGAATTAAAAGTAATTTATCCAGATCAAAATAATTATGAAATATATAAAGAATTATTTATAATATATAAAAGGCTGTATAACATTTTAAAAGATGAATTTAAAAATTTAAAAAAATTTCAATGAAAAGGGTGTTTTTTATGCTTTCTGATATTGGTGTTATTGGGCTTGGTGTTATGGGAAGAAATTTAGTTTTAAATCTTGAAGAAAAAAATCTAACTGTATCTTCATATGACAATGACATACAAGCAGTAGACAAAATGATTTCTCTTAGCAAAGATAAAAAAATAAATGTATTTTCAAATGTTCAGGATTTTATTGAATCACTTAAAATACCAAGAATTATAATTATAATGGTACCTGCAGGAAAAGTTGTTGATGAAGTTATTGATACTATACTTCCTTATCTAAGTAGTAATGATATTGTTATTGATGGTGGTAATTCCTACTTCAAGGATACAATTCGAAGATATTACTTTTTAGAAGCAAAAGGAATAAGATTTCTTGGTGTTGGAATTTCAGGTGGTGAAGAAGGTGCAAGAAAAGGACCAAGCCTAATGGTTGGAGGCTCTTTTGAAGCATGGGATGCTGTGAAAGGTATACTTAATAGTATTGCTGCAAAGGTTGATGAAGTTCCATGCTGTGATTATATTGGGAATGATGGAGCAGGGCATTTTGTCAAAATGATACATAATGGTATTGAATATGCAGATATGCAGCTTATTAGCGAGGCATATTTTCTTATGAAAGAGTTACTTAAATTATCTACAAGTGAGATTAGGAAAGTATTTCTTAAATGGAATGAAGGCGAATTAAATTCATATCTTATTCAAATTACAGCTGATGTTTTGGGCAAAATTGATGAAGAAACAGGTAAGCCTCTTGTTGATTTAATTTTGGATACAGCTCAGCAAAAAGGAACAGGTAAATGGTCTTCTATAGAAGCATTAGACATAGGGGCTTTTTCACCTACTATTGTTGAAGCAGTTTTTGCGAGAATTATTTCAGCAAGAAAAGATGAAAGAGTTTTAGCATCCAAGCTATTAAAAGGTGTGGATGTTAATGTTTATAACAATAAAAACCAAATTATTGATAATATTCATGATGCACTATATGCCGCAAAAATATGTTCATATGCACAAGGATTTGATATATTAAGTATTGCTTCAAAACAATATAATTGGGATTTAAAGCTTGATAAAATTGCATCATTATGGCAAGGTGGCTGTATAATAAGGGCTCAATTTCTAAACAGGATAAGAGAGGCATACACAAGAAATCCAAATCTTAATAACCTACTTTTGGATGAATACTTTAAGGGAAAAATTGAATCAACCATTGATGGCTTGAGAAGTGTGCTTGTGATGGCTATTAAAAATGGAATTCCTGTTATAGCTTTTGCTTCAGCTTTACAATACTATGATTTATACAGAAGTGAACGATTACCTGCTAATTTAATTCAAGCACAACGTGACTATTTTGGAGGTCATACTTATCAAAGGATAGACAAAGAAGGAGTTTTTCATACTAAATGGTATTAAATAAGTATATAATAGTCTTTTAGAATGGATAATTTTTTATAAGTAGTATGCATAACATTGCAGCTAATAATAAAATACCATACTATATTTAAGGAGATGAAATAAAAATTGCAAATAAACCAAAGATTAAATTCAAAAATAATTATTGCTACCATATTTTCTTCATTTTTAGCTCCGTTTATGTCAAGTGCAGTAAATATTGCTGTGCCAAAGATAGCAAAGGAACTCAACTTAAACGCAATAGAAGCAAACTTTATTGTTTTATCTTTTATCCTTTTTTCTGCTGCTTTTATGTTACCAATTGGCAAAATAGCTGATAGTTTTTCACGCTCAAAGCTTTTTTTGTTTGGTAATATATTATTCTTAATATCTTCTGTTGGTTGTATGTTATCAAAGGGTTTTTTAAGCTTAATAATTTTCAGATGTATTCAAGGAGCATCTTCATCTTTTATTTTTGCAACTTCAATGCCAATACTTATTTCTCATAATCCACCTCAATATAGGGGTAGATTATTGGGATATAATACTGCAGCTGTATACCTTGGAATATCATTAGGACCATTTGTTGGTGGTATTATAATTGATAGTATTGGCTATAGTGGTATTTTTCTTTTTTCAGCAATAATAAGTCTTATAAGTGTTCTACTTATCATTATTGCAAAGAAAGAAATAATAGAAGAGGAAAAGTTAATTAGCCTAAAAGATTTTGATATAAAAGGTTCATTATTCGCTATCATAGGATTAAATTTACTTATGTATGGTGCATCTACATTTTCATATTCTATAATTAATAAAATACTATTTATATTAGGGATTTTATCCGTAGTATTATTAATTATTGTAGAAAAAAATGTAAAAAATCCTTTGGTAGATATTAAGATATTTTCTAATAATAAACCATTTATATTTTCAAACTTAGCAGCACTTATAAACTATTGTGCTACTTATGGTGCTGGGTATATGGTTTCATTATATTTACAAAATGTAAAAGGAATAGATGCGAAAGCTGCAGGTATTATTATGATAATACAGCCTATATTTCAAATTATACTTTCCATTTTATCAGGGAGAATATCAGAAAAAAAGAATCCAACTATAATTGCCACTTTAGGCATGATTCTTTTATCTATAGGACTATTAATTTATGTAACATTTACTCAAAATACACCATTTTATTTACTTTATATTAATTTAATTATTATGGGTGTAGGATTTGGGCTATTTTCTTCACCAAATACAAATGTTGTAATGTCCTCAGTAAAAAAAGAGTTTTTTTCAATTGCTTCATCTATAATTTCTGAAATGAGGCTTGTAGGACAAGCTTTTAGTATGGCAATTATTTCAATAGTATTTTCAATATTTTTCAAAGGCACAAAAGGACTATTTGATAAAATAGCTCTAATGAATAGTTTTAAGTTGATTTTTGCGGTTTTCTTTATTTTATCAATTTTTGGTATATTAGCATCGCTTGTGAGGGTTGAAAGGAAAAATGCAAATGAAAATTAATACAAATTTTTAATATTAATTTTACTGAAAAAACTAATATTGTTGGTAATATTAAAGTATAAAATAAAAATATTTATTTTGGGGAGGATTTTTAATGAAAAAAAGAATTTTATCAATTGTAATGTTAATTGCGTTCAGTTTAACAATTTTAAATGTATTTGCTGATACTACTTCAACAAATACTAATCAAACTTCTACAGTATCAGATACTGTGTATAGCACAACCTATTCATCAACATATGACACTGCAACAACTACATCTACCACATATTCTACAACTTATGGGAACACATACAACAATAATCAGTCTGGAACAATTATTCCTCCAATAAGTGATGATAATACAAAACTAACTGAAGGGAATTTCCTTACCAAAGAACAAAAAAGAAATATACTTAATTTAATTATGCAGATAAATACTTTAAAGATGAAATTTAATAAAACAAATGCCGAAGTAAATTTTTTAAGAGCTAAAATAAATGCATATATCAAAACTGCTCAGCTTAAGGATCACAAATTTTTCTCTAATGAACTAAAAAAATCCTTAGAAGATTTAAACAAGACAATACAAGATATACAAAAACAAATAAAGAATGGAAAGAAAATAGATGTTGAAAAGCTAACAAAAGATCTTCAACAAAAATTAAATGAATACAATACATTAAGGGATACTTATCAAAAACAAGAAACTGCAACAGTTAATCAAGCAGTATATAACGTTAAAGTTTTACTTGACCAAATTCAACCAACAGTAAAAGCAAAACAAGCTGAAATAGAAGCAATTAATACTAATATAAAAAATAAGGTAAAAGAATATGAGCAAGCTAAAAAAGACAAAAATTATAATAGTATGGTAACAAAACTTAATGATTTAATTGCTTTATATAATCAGAAAGTAAATAAAATAAATGAAATTAAAACTCTTTATACCAATATTTCTGATAAGATCAATATAACATTAAAAAATGCAATTCCAAAAATAAAACTACCATCAATAGAAAATAAAGATAATAAGAATAATGAAAAAAAAGAAAATAAAAAAGAAAATGAAAAGGGTAAAGGAAAAGGTAAGAGATAATAGATTTTAATATTAAGTTTATTTATTAGGGACTGCCCAACAAGTGATATGCTTAGTGTCTACTGTACAGGGAGCATATCAAAGATAAGTTGGCAGTCCCTTTACTTTTTTATTTTGCTTTATGTCATAGAACAATTTACTATATTATTGAACTTGGGTTTTAAACGTTTGTTATTAGAACAAATTTAAGTTTTTTTAAGGATATTGTAATTTATAAATTGCGATTAGATTTGTTTCTTAAAAAAATAATGAGGTATAATTAAGGAAAAGGAGGGGTTTCATATGAGTTCCTCAAATGGATTTTTTATAAATAGCCATGATAATAAAAGAATTTATGTTTATTGTTGGGAAAATGTAGATAAACCAAAAGGTATTGTTCAAATCTTTCATGGGATGGCTGAACATGCAGGCAGATACAAGGATTTTGCAGAATTTCTCAATAAAAAAGGCTATGTAGTCTTTGCAGATGACCACAGAGGACATGGAAAAACTGAAGATGACGAAAAAATGTTAGGGGTAATTGGCAATGATGGGTTTAATAAAATAATAGAAGACGAATATCAGATATTAAAACTTTTAATAGAGAAATACTCCAATCTTCCTATTTTTATATTTGGACATAGTTTTGGTTCCTTTTTAGCACAAGAGTTTTTAATAAGATATGGTAATGAATTAAACGGTGTTATATTATGCGGTTCTGCTGCCATGACTGGTCCTATTGTAACATTAGGTAGGATTTTAACCTCTTTACAAAGAATATTTTTTGGTGAACAGAAAAAAAGTAGGCTTATGAATACATTAAGCTTTGGAAGTTATAATAAAAGGATAAAAAATAATAAAAGTAAATTTGCTTGGCTTAGTACCGATGAAAATGAGGTAAAAAAGTATGAACAAGATCGGTTATGCGGTAAAATCTTTTCCATAGGCTTTTATTATTATCTTTTTAAGGCATTTCAGAATCTCTATAAAAAAGAAAGGCTTTCATTAATTCCTAAAGATATTCCTTTACTTATTATATCAGGTCAAGATGACCCAGTTGGGGAATATGGAAATTTAGTTAAAAAGCTTTATAAAATTTATAAAGATATTGGATTATTAAATGTTTCTCTTAAATTATATCCTAATAAAAGACATGAATTATTAAATGAAGTGGATAAAAAATTGATATTTAATCATATTATAAAGTGGATGCAAGAAGCAATGAAATAAAGAAATGTATTAGTTAAAATAAATTTCACTATTCCACATTATTAACATAATTCACAGTAGAGTATATACATTCTGTTTATATTATGCCTGTGGATAATGTGGATAACTTTGTGGATTAATTATAAAATCAGTATTTTAGTTGTTGATAAATATTTATATGTTAAAATATTCAAAAAAATAGTATTTCAGATTATAATATAGGGTAAGGGGGTATATAGAGATGCATTTTGAAAGTGCAGGAGAAAAAAATACACAAAAAACAATTGAACTTGCTTTAAAGGTAGCAAATGAAAAAGGTATAAATCATATTGTAGTTGCTTCATGCAGCGGGAATACAGCAAAGCTTCTAAAAGATTGTGGTAAAAAGGTAGTTGTTGTAACTCATGTGAATGGCTTTGAAAGACCTGGAGAGATGGAGATTTCACAAGACACTATTAATGAACTAAAAAGTTATGGCTTCAAAGTATACACTGGTACCCACGTCTTATCAGGTGCTGAAAGGGGTATCTCAAGAAAATTTGGTGGTGTTTACCCTGTTGAGATAATAGCACATTCTTTAAGAATGTTGGGACAAGGACTAAAAGTTGCAGTTGAAGTTTCTATTATGGCTCTTGATGCGGGATTGATACCTTATGGTGAAGATATAATTGCAATTGGAGGGACACAATCAGGTGCTGATACAGCAGCAATAATAAGGCCATCTCATGCAGCATCAATATTTGAGACTAAGATTAAAGAAATAATATGTAAGCCAAGTAACTTTTAAAATAATAAAAAATAATAGCAATAACTATAAGAATATTTTTAGGTACATCAATAAAAATATTAATAGATAATTTAATAATAAATGAATATTATAAAAAAATTATTGAAATAAATAAATTCCGACTTGATTTATAGGAATACTATGATATAATATATACAAAATAGTTTGTAAACTTATGGAGTGATAAATAATATGAAAAAAAAGACCTTAAATATTACTGGAATGACATGCACGGCTTGTGCAAGAGCTATTGAAAAAAGTGTTAGTAAAGTAGAGGGAGTATCTTCTGCATCAGTAAACTTTGCGACAGAAAAATTAGTAGTTGAAATGGATGAAAACAAAGTAGATTTAGAAAAGATAAAAGAAGCAGTAAAAAAAGCAGGTTATGGTGTAGAAGAGGAAAAACAAGAAAATATAAAAGAAATAATAATACCAATATCTGGTATGACCTGTGCTTCTTGTGTTACAGCAATAGAAAAAGCAATAAAAAAGTTACCCGGGATTGAAGAAGTAAGTGTAAATTTAACAACCGAGAAAGCAAAAGTAAAATATGATTCGACATCTGTCAGATTATCCGAAATAAAAAGTGCTATTACAAAAGCAGGATATACACCTTTAGAGATTGATTCACAGCAACAAAAAGATTATCATAAAGAGCAAAAAGAGAAAGAGATAAAGAAACTAAAATTACGATTTATCTATTCATCAATTTTTGCTATTCCGCTTTTATATATTTCTATGGGCCATTTATTTGGTTTGCCTATACCAAGAATAATAATGCCAGAAGAAAACCCCTTTTATTTTGCTTTAATACAGCTTATTCTGGTTATTCCAATTATTGCTGCAGGGTTTAAATTTTACACAATAGGATTTAGTAGACTTTTTAATAGAGAACCCAATATGGATTCATTAATAGCTGTTGGAACAAGTGCAGCAATACTGTATGGAATTTATGCAATATTTGAAATTGCTATTGGGAATAATGAATATGCAAAAGAGATGTATTTTGAAACTGCTGGAGTCATCATAGCCCTAATTTCTCTTGGTAAATATTTAGAAGCAGTATCAAAAGGTAGAGCATCAGATGCAATAAAAAAGCTAATGGGCCTTGCACCTAAGACTGCTACAATTATTAATCAGGGACAAGAGCTGGTTATTCCTATTGATGAGGTTGAAGTAGGGGATATTCTATTAGTTAGACCTGGTGAAAAAATACCTGTTGATGGTGAAGTAATTGAGGGGAGAACCTCTGTCGATGAGTCAATGTTGACAGGTGAAAGTATACCTGTTGAAAAAAATGTTGGAAGTTTAGTTTATGGTGCAAGTATAAATAAAAATGGTGTGATAAAAATTAAAGCTACAAAGGTAGGTAAAGATACTATACTTGCACAGATAATTAGACTTGTTGAAGATGCTCAAGCCACAAAAGCACCAATTGCAAAATTAGCAGATATTATTTCTGGATATTTTGTTCCAGTTGTAATTGGTATAGCTTTAGTATCTTCTATATTATGGTATATTTCTGGTGAATCTTTAACCTTTGCTTTAAAGATTTTCATTTCAGTTTTAGTTATTGCCTGCCCATGTGCTTTGGGGCTTGCTACACCAACTGCAATTATGGTAGGAACAGGTAAAGGTGCAGAGTACGGAGTTTTAATAAAAAGTGGTGAGGCACTCGAAATAGCTCATAAGATTACAGCTATTGTTTTTGATAAGACAGGAACAATTACTGAAGGAAAGCCTATAGTCACTGATATAATCTCAGAAAACGGTTTTAATGAGGATGAAGTACTTAAATTTGCAGCTTCAGCCGAAAAAAGCTCTGAACATCCACTTGGGGAAGCTATTGTTAATATGGCTAAAGAGAAGAATATGCAATTATTGGATGTAAGTAACTTTGAGGCAATTCCGGGTGAAGGAATTGAAACATTAATTGATGGTAAAAGAGTTATCTTGGGCAATAAAAAACTTATGGATAATAAAGGAATTCAAATTTCACTTTTAAGTCAATGGGAAAAACTTGCTCAAGAAGGTAAAACACCTATGTTTGTAGCTATTGATGGAATGTTCGCAGGAATTATTGCTGTTGCAGATGTTTTAAAGCCAAGCAGTAAAAAGGCTATAGAAATTCTTCACAATATGGGTATAGAGGTATATATGTTGACAGGTGATAATAAAAAGACAGCACAAGCTATCGCAAGACAAGTAGGTATAGATAAGGTCTTAGCTGAGGTTTTACCTCAAGATAAAGCAAATGAAGTGAAAAAACTTCAAGCTGAAGGCAAAAAAGTTGCTATGGTTGGTGATGGTATTAATGATGCACCAGCATTAGCTCAAGCTGATATCGGGATAGCAATAGGCTCTGGAACTGATGTTGCAATTGAATCTGCTGATATTGTTTTAATGAAAAGTGATATTTTAGATGTTCCGACAGCAATAAATTTAAGTAAAAAGACAATTAGAAATATAAAACAAAATCTATTTTGGGCATTTTTTTATAATGTAATAGGTATACCAATTGCAGCAGGTGTATTATATATATTTGGAGGACCACTATTAAATCCTATTATAGCAGCACTTGCTATGGCTTTTAGTTCGGTATCTGTTGTAACAAATGCATTAAGGTTAAAAAGGTTTAAACCTTTTAATATAAAAATATAAAAAGAAAGGAAGATTGGATATGAAAAAGAAAATCTCTATTGAAGGGATGACCTGCCAGCACTGCGTTAGACGTGTTGAAAATGCTCTAAAGGAATTAGATGGTGTGAAATCAGTAAAGGTTGATTTAGCAGGAAAATCTGCAGAGGTTGAATTAACTCAAGATATAGATAATCAAAAAATTATAGCTGCAATTGATGATGTTGGATATGAAGTTACAAAAATTGAGTAATAATTTTTTTATTAATATTAAATCAGCTAAAGGCTACCTATTAAAAATTTGTGGTAGCCTTTATTTTTTGTATAATTATTATAAGAATAAAAAAAGGGGATTTTATTTATGTTTGTATGGGATAATAAAGTTTTGTTGATTACAGGTGGAACAAGAGGAATAGGGAAAGCAATTGTTGATGAACTTATAAAAAAGAATGTGAAAATTATCATTGCTGCTCGTTCTAATGATGAGTTATTAAAAATTGAGAATGAGTTTATTAAAAATAAAGATGACATTTTATTAGTACAGGCTGACATATCACAAGAATCTGATTGTAAAAAGGTTATCGAATTAGGTTATAACAATTTCAAAAAAATAGATATCTTAATTAATAATGCAGGGATTGGCCTAAGAGATAAAATTGAAGATATCAATGACAGTGATTTAAGAAAGGTTTTTGATATTAATTTTTACGGCAGTTTTTATATGATAAAATATACTATTCCATATTTTAAAAAACAAAAAGGAGGAACTATTGTAAACATATGCTCTTTAGGAGTAAAAAGACCTGTTCCTAATACTGGAGGATATACATTAAGTAAAGTTTCTCTTGCCTATTTAGGAGATATTATAAGAATAGAGAATAGTAAAGATAATATAAAAGTTTTAAATGTTTTTCCGGGCTCTGTTGAAACAAGCTTTAGAAAGAATGCTTTGGGTAAAGAATATCCACAAAATGAAAAAAGGCTATCTAGACTATCACCATCAATTGTTGCAAAAAGGATAATAAAAGGCATTGAGAAAGGCCAAAAAGAGATATATACATCAAATGCTGATAAAATAATGGCAATTTTTACAAGACTTTTTCCAAGTTTATCTGATTATATTATTCTAAAATCTTTCAAAATATAGTATTTAATAAAATTAGTGGGATAGAATTTGCTACAATTCAAGAACTATTTTCTTCTCATCTTTGCGTAAAGCAATAATATTTCAAGTGGAAATTCTTCATTAATACTATTTTCTATAATAAATTAATCTGCCATATCAAAAATTTTTAGTTATTTAGCTTATAAAAACATTGACTACTTTAACAAAATAAATTATGACAGTTTTTATTGACAAAAATTATTTTAGTTAATAAAATATTTAGTAAGTAAAATAAAATATGGAGTGAAGAATCTTGAAAGAGCAAGAAAATATTGAATATATTGCTCAAGAGCTTATGAATAGTTTCATAAAGCTTAATAATTCTAGAAGGAAAAAACGAAGTGATAGGTTTGGGATAAAAAGGAGTGAGTTTTTTTTATTAAATCTTCTATATCATAACGTTGATAAAGAACAGGGTATGAAAGTATCTGATATAAGTTCAGCACTCGAGATTACACCGGCAGCTGTTACGCATATGATAAATTCATTAGAGGATTTAGGATATGTGAAAAGGATAAACCACCCAACTGATAGAAGAGTAGTACTCATCTCACTTACACAAAAAGGCTTTGAACTTACAGAAAAGATGCACCAAGAATTTTATGAAGATTCAAAAGATTTAGTTAATTATTTGGGAACTGATAAAAGTTTTGAACTGATAAAACTATTAAAACTATCAATCAAATTTTATCAGGAAAAAAAGTGATGCAATTAGGGGGATAATTTTATGAAAAAGCTTTTTGTATTTTTAAAACCTTTTTGGAAGGCTGTTATTCTTGCTCCTTTATTGATGGTAATTGAAGTAGTTACAGATTTAATGCAGCCTGCTTTATTAGCTAGAATTGTTGATAGTGGTGTTATGAAAGGTAATCTAAACTATGTAATCAAAACCGGACTTATCATGTTATTGCTTGCTTTTATTGGTATGGTTGGAGGAATAGGCTGTACAATATTTGCAAGTATTGCAAGCCAAAACTTTGGATGCAGCCTAAGAGAGCATCTATTTAAAAAAATAATGAGTTTTTCATTTAAAAATATAGATAAATTCAAAGCATCTTCATTAATAACAAGGCTTACAAATGATGTTATGCAAGTTCAGGGACTTGTTTTTATGTCACTTCGTGTTGTTGTAAGAGCCCCTCTTTTATTCATTGGTGGAATTGTTATGGTAGTATTGATAAATGCACATTTATCAATAATTCTTTTAGCTACAATTCCTATTGTTGCTTTTTCTTTATACATAATATCAAAGCGTAGTATGCCTTTGTTTTCGTGGGTTCAAAAAAAGATTGATAGAGTAAACGAAGTTATAAGAGAAAACCTTATGGGCGTAAGAGTAGTTAAGGCTTTTGTTAGAGAAACTTTAGAGAAATCAAGATTTTTTATTGCAAATAAAGAGCTTTTGTCAACATCTTTAAGGGCTTTTTCTTTAACTTTGTTAATATGGCCATCAATGATGTTTGCTATGAACTTAAGTACAATTTTGGTTTTATGGTTTGGTGCATTTCAAGTAAAATACGGTTCAATGCATGTTGGAGAAATTATTGCTTATATAAATTACCTAAACCAGATATTATTTTCTCTAATGATGATAGGAAATATCTTTTTATTTATTTCAAGAGCAAGTGCTTCAGCAGATAGAATAAATGAGGTGCTTTCAACTCAAGTTGATATACAAAATCAAGAAGATGCTATAAAAAAACCCATAAAGTTTGGTAAAGTTGAATTTAAAAACGTAACATTTAAATATGAAGATTCTAAAAGTGAACCTGTTCTTAAAAATATATCTTTTGTTGCACAACCTGGTGAAACAATAGCTATTATTGGAGCAACAGGTTCAGGAAAGACAACACTTGTTAGCCTTATTCCGAGACTATATGATGTAGAAAACGGAAGTATATTAATTGACGATATTGATATCAAAAAAATGGATATTGATACATTACGAAAAAGCATAGGTGTAGTATTCCAAGATACTTTATTATTTAGTGGAACAATTGAAGAAAATATAAAATGGGGTAAATTTGATGCCCAAAAGGAAGAAATAGAGTATGCAACACAAATAGCACAAGCTTATGAATTTATTAATAGTTTCCCTGATCGCTTTGAAACAATTATAGGGCAAAGAGGTGTTAATTTATCAGGAGGACAAAAACAAAGGCTATCTTTAGCACGAGCAATAATTAAAAATCCTAAAATACTTATATTAGACGATTGTACTTCAGCAGTTGACCTGTCAAGCGAAAGGAAAATAAGAAATGCTTTAAAGGATACGCTTGGTAAATGTACTACATTTATAGTTGCTCAGAGAATAAGCACAATAATGGAAGCAGATAAAATCATTGTTTTAGATAATGGAGAGATTGTAGCAACTGGGACTCATGAAGAGCTAATAAAGAGCTGTTCAATTTATCAAGAGATTTATAATTCTCAGCTTGGAAATGGTGGTGAAGAAAATGAGTGAAAAAAAGGATTGGGGGAATAGAGAAAATGTTAATATTCAAAATTCGCAACCGGGTGGGTTTGGAAGACCTGGTGCAGGCTTTGGAAGACCAATGGGAGGGCCACATGGTGTTAGTCTTTCAACATCTAAACCCAAAGATGCTAAAAAAACATTAAAAAGATTATTAAAATATCTTAGTAAGCACAGAATTTTATTTTTATTTGTAATAATAGCAATATTGATAAACATTGGTGTATCACTATTAAATCCTTATTTAATTGGTAAAACAATAGATAGTTTCATAATACCTAAGGATTTTAAAGGACTTTTTAGAATGTTATTGGTTTTAGGAATCCTTTATATACTTTCAATAATATTTACTTGGCTTCAAAGTTATATAATGATGCATATAACCCAGAAAACTATTTTTGAAATGAGAAATGACGTTTTTGCAAAACTACAAAAGCTCCCTATACATTTTTTTGATACAAAGCAGCATGGAGATATAATGAGTAGACTTACTAATGATATAGATAATCTAAGTAATACATTGAATTCGAGTTTAGTCCAAATCTTTTCAAGCGGTATTACATTAATTGGAACAGTTATTATTATGTTAAATTTAAGTATTATAATGACAATTGTTAGCCTTTTGGTTGTCCCAATTATGTTTTACTGTACAAACTTTATTGCAAAAAGAACAAGAAAGTTTTATACTGAACAACAATCCAAATTAGGACAAATTAATGGAATAATTGAAGAGGATATCACAGGGCTTAAAGTAATAAAGGTTTTTGATAGAGAAGAAGAGGAAATAAATAAATTTGAAAAAATAAACAATGAATTTCGAAGTGTTGGAATTAAAGCTCAGATATTTTCAGGTGTTATACCACCTATGATGAATGTTTTAACAAACCTTAGTTTTGCATTAGTTGCTGCTGCTGGGGGATACCTTGCTTTGAATAAAGTTATTACTATTGGAACAATAGCTACATTTATAAATTATTCAAGACAATTCACGAGGCCATTAAATGAACTTGCAAATCAATTTAATATGCTTCAATCTGGTTTTGCAAGTGCTGAAAGAATTTTTGCAATTATTGATGAAAAGCCAGAAAAGCCTGATACTGAAGATGCAATAAACTTAAAAAACATAAAAGGTGAGCTTGAGTTCAAAAACGTAAGCTTTTCATATAATAAGGATTTCAAAGTACTTAAAAACATATCATTTAAAGCAAGGCCCGGCCAAACCATTGCTATAGTTGGGCCGACAGGTGCAGGTAAAACAACTATTGTAAATTTATTAATGAGATTTTATGATGTTGACCAAGGCTCAATACTGCTTGATGGTGTAGATATTAGAAAAATAAAAAGAGATAACTTAAGAAAAGCAATTGGAATTGTATTACAAGATACATTTTTGTTTTCAGAAACAATTACTGATAATATTAGATATGGAAAGATTGATGCATTAGAAGAAGAAGTAGAACGAGCTGCAAAACTTTCTAATGCCCATCAATTCATAAAAAGATTACAAAATGGATATAAAACCATTCTTTCAGATAATGGATTCAATCTAAGCCAAGGACAAAGGCAGCTTTTAGCTATATCAAGAGCAATACTGGCAGACCCAGCAATTTTGATTTTAGATGAGGCAACAAGTAATATAGATACAAGAACAGAAAAACATGTTCAAGAGGCAATGTTAAACTTAATGAAAGGTAGAACAAGCATTGTAATAGCTCATAGGTTAAGTACAATTAAGAATGCCGATTTAATATTGTTTATAAATGATGGTCAGATAGTTGAAAGTGGAACACATGATGAGTTATTAAATAAAAAAGGCTTTTATTATAACCTATATATGAGCCAGTTTAGTATAGTATAAGCAATATTTTTCATCTTAATCAATAGTTTAGCTAAGAAAATTCAAAAAATAAAGCTCTGCATAAATTTTTGCAGAGCTTTAAAATTATCTAAAGTGAATCTACCTCAATCCAATGGCCTTTTTCTATTGATAAATCTACTGCTTCAAGCACTTGTGAGCATTTTACACCATCAACAAAGTCAGGTGAGGTAGGTGTGTCTTTTGCAATTGCTTCTATAAACTCATAAAATTCATGTACAAATGTATGTTCATATCCTATGACATGTCCTGCTGGCCACCAAGCCTCCATATATGGATGGATTGATTCAGTAACCTGTATTGTTCTAAAGCCTTTAAGACCTTCTTCATCATCATAACTAAAGTATTGAAGCTCATTCATTCTTTCAAATTCAAACTTAATGCTTCCTTTGCTACCATTTATCTCAAAAGACATACCATTTTTATGTCCATTTGCAAATCTTGTTGCTTCAAAAGAACCCAAAGCTCCATTTTTAAAATGAGCCAAGAAAAGTGTGGCATCATCAACAGTAACCTCACCTTTTGGAGCATCTTGTTGAGCCTTCCCACTTAGTCCTGTCATTTTCTCAACAAGTGGTCTTTCCTTAATAAATGTTTTACTCATACCAATTACTTTTTCTATATCCCCTACAAGAAAACGAGCAAGGTCAATTAGATGTGCTCCTAAATCACCATGAGAACCTGAACCAGCAACATTTTTATCAAGTCTCCATACAAGTGGGAAATTAGGGTCTACAATCCAATCTTGAAGATAAAGAGCTCTAAAGTGATATATGGTCCCAATCTTTCCTTGGTCAATTAGTCTTTTTGCTAATTGAATTGCTGGAGCAAATCGGTAGTTAAAGCCAATCTGATGTTTAACCTTGTTTTTTTGAACTGCATTAAGCATTTCACGTGCATCTTTGAGAGTTAAAGCTAAAGGCTTTTCACAAAAGATATGTTTTCCTGCATTTGCTGCTTTTATAGCAATCTCTTTATGAACATTACTTGGAGCTGCAATATCAATAATATCAATATCAGAACGTTCAATTAGTTTTTCCCATGATGTTTCGTAGCTTTCCCAACCAAGTTTTTGAGCTGCTTCACTTACCCATTTTTCATCTCTACCACAAATAGCTTTTAAATTTACCTTTTTACTTGGATTAAAAAACATACTAAGTCTTTGTAAAGCATTACTATGTGCTTTACCCATAAATTTATATCCAATAAGCCCAACATTTAAAACATCACCCATATTACCAACCCCCAATTTCGGAATATATATTCCTTTTTAATAATTATATTAAAAAATTGGTAATATTGAAATAAAATTATTAACAATAATTTCTATTAAAAAATCTTGTATAATATATGTATGAGTATTAAATTTGTGGGAGGGAATGATAATGATACAAGCAGTTATGACACAACCTGGGAAAATTGAATTTATTGAAATACCTGTACCTGAAATAAAGGATAATCAAGTTTTAATAAAAATGATGAGGATAGGTGTTTGTGGTTCTGATATTCATGTTTATCATGGAAAACACCCTTATACTACATATCCTGTTGTTCAAGGACATGAGGTATCTGGAGAAATTGTAAAAATTGGTGAGAATGTAACTGGATTATTTGTAGGTGATAAAGTAACAGTTCAGCCTCAAGTAGTTTGTGGTAAATGTTATTCTTGTATTCATGGCAACTATCATATTTGCGATAATCTAAAAGTTATGGGTTTTCAAACAACAGGAATGGCATCAGAATATTTTGCTGTTGATGCAGAAAAGGTAATTAAATTACCTAATGACCTTAGTTTTGATGAAGGTGCAATGATAGAACCACTTGCAGTTGCAGTACATGCTGTTAAGAAAATAGGAGATATAAAAGATAAAAAAATATTAGTTTTAGGTGCTGGGCCAATAGGAAATTTGGTAGCTCAAACTGCTAAAGGCATTGGTGCTGCATCTATCATGATTACTGATGTAAGTGGTTATAGGTTAGAGAAAGCTAAAGAGTGTGGAATAGATTATTGTATAAATGTTAATGATCATAACTTAGAAAATGAAATTAAAAATATATTTGGGGCTGATAAAGCTGATGTTATTTTTGAGTGTGTAGGTTCAAACCAAACAATTAATCAAGCAATAAATGTTGCCCGAAAAGGTAGCGAAATTGTTGTAGTTGGTGTATATGGGGATAAAGTAAATGTTGATATGGGGCTGGTCCAAGATAGAGAATTAAGGCTATATGGAACTTTGATGTATAAAAAAGAGGATTATATAACAGCTATCGAATTAGTTGAAAATGGGAAAATAAATTTAAAAACATTAATAACTAACCATTTTACATTTAAGGATTATCTAAAGGCCTATGAATTTATTGACAACATGAAGGATAAAGTAATGAAGGTGATGGTTGATATCCATTAATGAGCCAATGGGGACGGTTCTCCCTGGCTCACACTGGCAGATAGTGGCAGATAGTGAGCCAACAAGAACCGTCCCCGTTGGTTTAATTATCCAATATCTTTTTATATTCACCAGAAACAACCTTTTGCTTTGGGATTAGATAATATGATTTTAATTTTTTGTTGAAATCTTTTGAATAGACTTTATTAATATCAATTGGTTCATTTGATGCTTGTGTGAAAATCAAAGTAAGATTTTTAATTGAGTTTATATTTTCCACTAAAAATGTTCTAACTGGACTTGCTATATTACCAGCCCATATAGGTGTTATTACAAAAACATTTTCATAATTTTTAACATCTGCATTTAATTTTTTTATATTAGGACATTTCTTATAAAGAGCTTCATAACCTGAACGTAAAAAAGCAATTATCCCTTTTCTATTAGTCAAGTCCTGTATCCTCTCTGTGTCAGAATCTATTAATGTTGATAAGTAATTTGCTATTTTTTCTGAATTGCCAGTTAGAGAATAGTAAACAATTAAAGTATTTTTCACATAAATCATCCTTTTTTTATTTTTATTATATCATATCAATATCTAATGCCATATTAAAAATATTTTTTCTGTATTTTTTTAAATTTATATGTTAAAATAAATTGTCAAAAACCCTGAATAAATTTCAGGGCGAGCTGTGCCTGAAAACCAGCTCGTAAAACATAAAAACAGGAGGTTGATATGCAAAGGTATAGTATTGTCACATCAAAAAACAAACGTGAAGTAGTTCTTTTAAAAGCATCTCCATGCATTTGGGGAAAATGCTCCTTTTGTGACTATATTCTTGATAATTCACCCAACCAACAAGAAAATATTATTTTAAACAAAAAGGTTCTGAAAAAAGTTTCTGGGATTTTTAAATCACTTGAAGTGATAAATTCTGGAAGTGTGTTTGAACTACCTTATGAAACATTGGTTGACATCAAGAATAAAGTTCATGAAAAAAATATTAATAAGTTATTTTTCGAAAGCCATTGGTATTACAAAGAAAGATTAAAAGAAATCGAAGATTTTTTTGGAATACCAATAATATTTAAGTTTGGTGTTGAAACATTTGATGATTATTTTAGAAACAAGGTTTTAAATAAAGGGGCATACTTTAATCACCACAAAGAGGTTTCTAAATATTTTAAATCTATATGTCTTTTAGTGGGAATAAAAGGGCAAACTAAAGATATGATTGACAGAGATATTGATTGTCTACTGAGATATTTTGACTATGGTTGTATAAATATCTTCACACCAAATACAACAAAAATTGAGCAGGACAAAGAATTAATTGAGTGGTTTAAAAACAAATATAGCTTTCTTGAAAGCTATGCAAATATTGAAATATTATGGAATAATATAGATTGGGGAATTGGAGGTTAAATTTAGTATGAAATTATTTAATAGAGAATTAGGTACTAAAGAGATTGTCTATATAGGGCTTACTGCAGCTGTTTATACTGTTGCAACAGTTTTAATTGCACCACTTAGTTATGGAGCAGTACAATTTAGATTTTCCGAGATTTTGAATTTACTTGTTTTTATTGATCCTATATATGCACCAGGACTTGTGCTTGGTTGTTTTATAGCAAACCTGTTTAGTCCTTTAGGTTGGGTTGATGTTGTTTTTGGAACACTTGGAACATTACTTTCGGTTATAATGATTGCAAGGAGTAAAAACCTATTTATAGCAAGTTTGTGGCCAACTATTTTTAGTGTGATTGTTGGTCTTGAACTTCATTTTGTGCAAAAGCTGCCATTTTTAATTACTACACTTACAGTAATGCTTGGTGAATTTGTTGTTGTAACATTAATTGGTTATCCTGTTTTCAATGCTATAATGAGAAATAGAGCTTTAATGAATATTCTTAAACTAAAAAAAGATTAGAGGGGTATTATTCCCCTCTAATTTTATTCAAATAGATAAAGCTTTTTTGAAATAACATCAAATTTATAAATCTTCACCTTTGAATTAATTCCCACTCTTATATATAAATAATTTTTATTCCAATAATAGGTATTAATACTTTTGATAGTCTTATTCTTAAAAAGATCATTTAGTTTCGCTTTATATCCATTATCTAATTTATAAAGGTTAACAAATGGTTTTATAGATGAATTTTGCATTTCAAAAAGATTTAATGCAGCATATTGAGCTGTTCTATCTATTATTAATGTTTCGATACCAATATTTTTTCCTTTGATTTTATCAACAATCTTTAGTCTCTTAGAATTTAAATCATAATAATACAATATTATTGTGTTACCATGTATTATAGTAAAAACTAACCTATTTTTATTTATATCATAAGCAAGAGAGCCAAAGTAAAAACTTGATTTTGGCATATCTTTACTTGCAAGCATCGACTTTGTTAATAATGCAATTCTTTTATTATCTCTTTCTAAGGAAAAACTCTCTCCGTTATCGGTAGCAAGAACAGTTGCAAGTATCTTTTTTTCAATTTTTCGAATTTTATATTTTAATAAGCTGTTAACTACAGTAAAGGTATGTTTTTCAATACTATAATAAGGATTTGCCGTATAGGAAAAAAATACGTAAGCTTCAATTTGGTAGATATCATTATTTAGCTTTTTCATATTAAGGATCTCATAATTTACAGGATGAGGATTGCTCACTAATATAAGATTATCTGGTTTTTCTAAGAATGACTTTGCTTTTCCAACATCCCTTAGTAAAATTGCATTTAAAAAGCTGTCAACAGTGCTAACAGGAGATTTGTTTATGGCCAATGCATTTTGGATAGATATTAAGTAAAAGGACAATGCAATTATGAGCAATAAACCGAACAATTTTTTTAGGTTAAAAGAAAAGAACACAACTTTTAACCCCCAAAAATTAATCTATATTAATATTATATCATTTGCATTATCAATCATTATAAAAAATATATTGACATATTCACAAATTGTAATTATAATAAAATTGTAATGATTACAAAATTGTAATGATTACAAAATAGGAGTGGTAATAATGGATAATAAAGAATTGGTATTAAAGGCATTAAAAGATTCAGAAAATCCTTTAAAAGCTCAAGAAATTGCAGATATAACTGGTTTAAAAAAGGCTGAGGTAGACAAAATTCTAAAAATCTTAAAAGAAGAAAATCTTATTGAATCACCTAAAAGATGTTATTACACTGCAAGCAACAAAGGGGAATAAATTATTATGTCCCCAAACTATAAAAATCTTACAGAAACACTTAAAAAATATGATATAAAGCCTTCTACAATAAGAGTCAAAGTTTTAGATTATCTTTTAAACAACAGAGTTCATCCTACAATAGAACAGATATATAATTCACTCATAAATGAAATGCCAACACTTTCGAAAACAAGTATATATAATACAATTGAATTGTTTTTAGAAAAAGGCTTAGTAAGAGAAGTATTATCAGACCAAAAAGAATCACGAATTGATATTGATACTACACTTCATGGACATTTTAAGTGTGAAAAATGTGGAAATATTTATGATTTTCTATTAGAAGAACCAAAAATATTGAATGAAAGTTTAGAAGGCTTTGTTATTAAAGAAAAAAATATTTTTTACAAAGGAATTTGTAAAGATTGTATTAAATAATATTATCAAAATAATGAGGAGGTTATAAAAAATGAAAGAATTAAAAGGAACAAGAACAGAGGCTAATTTACTTGCAGCATTTGCTGGTGAATCACAAGCAAGAAATAAATACACATACTTTGCAAGTCAAGCAAGAAAAGAAGGTTATGAGCAAATAGCAGCTATCTTTGAAGAAACAGCAGAGAATGAAAAAGAACATGCTAAGCTATTCTTTAAATTTTTAAATGGTATTGGTTCAACACTTGATAATCTTAAAGAAGCTGCAAAAGGTGAAAATTATGAATGGACAGAGATGTACAAAGAGTTTGCCAAAGTAGCACGTGAAGAAGGATTTGAAGAGATAGCATTGGCCTTTGAATTTGTAGGGAAAGTAGAAGAAAAGCATGAGGAAAGATACAAAAAGCTAGTTTCTAACATTGAAAACGATAAGGTATTCAAAAAAGAGGAAAAGGTTGCTTGGAAATGTAGAAACTGTGGATATATTCATTATGGTAATGAAGCACCAAAGGTTTGTCCAACTTGTAAGCATCCTCAATCATTCTTTGAGGTAAGAGCTGAAAATTATTAATTTTAAAAACAATTTAAAGAGTATTAAAATAAGTTTTATCAGGTAAAAAGGCTGGAATTAAGTTATTATCCAGCCTTTTATTTTTTATTTACTAGATTTGTTAAGTTTATTATATTTCTTAACAGCTTCTTTTATGGTATTATCAGATAATTTGGCATCAATATATTGACAATATTTTCTTAATGCTTCCTCAAAGCTTTTTGCAGGACCAAATAAATATGGATAATTTAAACTACTATCTTTTATTTTATTCTTTGAATGATCAACAAATGATATTTCAATAAATTCAAAATAATTTTTGAAACTTAAAAATAAGTCAATTGGTTCTGATGTTGAAAATCCTTTAATAGTTCCATCTTTATTATAATACTTATCTTTATTAACAAAAGGTATAATTTGGTCAGAATTTTTATCAGCAGCTTTCCATTTTGGATAAACAATATATTCAATACCATTTATCTTTGCTGAACCATAATATGATTTAGCAGAAAAAATATTTTTCTTAACTGATAATGATATATTAACTTCATATTTTTGAGGTAATTTTTTTATTTCAACTGCTTGCTTTTTTGAGTCAATAACTATTCCATTAAAATCAAACATACTGAAACTTTTGTTAACCTTATAAGGCTTTTCATATTGAATAACTGCAATAAAAGTTGCTAAAAATATAAAGGATATTATTAATACTATGTATTTGTTCATCTTAAACAATTTGCTAACACTCCTCTTAGAAAGGTATGTTTTTGTCTCAAATATTATATAACTATAGTATAAAAATATAATAGCATGATAGGAATAAATAGACAATAAATATTTTGTACTTAGCATATATAATTTATTGCAACTTATATTTTTTTATATTGATTTATTTCGAGAAAATAAATATAATTTAATTGATATTAGTTTCTCAACAAAGGCGTTGAGGGAGATTTTCCTTCAACGCCTTTTTGTATTTTTTATTAAATATTTTGGGGGTGCCTGTAAATGAAAAAAAACATATTATTAGGGTTTCAAATCATTGTATTAATTATTATTGTATTATTACATTATATGAGTAATATACCTATATCTGTACAATATTTAATTACTATTATTATTGAGTTTTTTGGAACAATAGTCATACAGTTAGTTTTTAACAATACTCTATCAAAACAGTCAGAAGAATTAAATAAAATAAAAGAAAGGCTTCTTAATTTTAATGTTGAGGTTCAAGTAGCTATAAACAAGATTACATCTGTTGCTGAACAATTAAATATCACTGCTAATGAGGGTAAAGAAACATATTCTGTCTTATTTGATGAGTCTCAAAAAATGTATTCCATAAATTCTAAAGCTAATCAAACAATATTTCTTTCGGTTGGGAATATAAAAAATCTATTAAATTCACTTGAATTTGTAAGAGAACTGATACTTAAATTAAGCAAAGATAGTGAAATTACTAATAGAATTGCAAATCAAAGTATTGATGAAGCAAAATCAATTGTTGAGGATATAAATAAAATCAAAGATTCATCTCATGAAATTCTTAAACAAATGGAAGAATTATATAATCAATCAATTAATATTACCAAGATATTGAAGTCTGTCGAGTATATTTCAAAAGAAACAAAACTATTAGCTCTAAATGCATCCATTGAAGCTGCAAAGGCGGGTAGTGAGGAATCAAAAGGCTTTAATATTGTGGCAGCAGAAATTAAAAAACTTTCTGATGAAACATCACAATCTGTAAAAGACATATATACAATATTAAGTTTATTCCAAGAACAGATTAAGGTATTAAATACTACAATAGCTAATAATACAAATTTAGTTGATAAAAATGTTGAAAGTATAAAGAAGATAATGGATGAATTAGAAAACATAAGCTCTTCAATTAATAGTTTAAATAGTCTTGTTTCAAATGTTCATTTAAAGGTTGAGGAGGAATTTGAAGCAACCTCATTAATTGAAAAGTCCTCTGGGGAAATTGTTAATTTACTTGACCAGTCAGATAAAAGTATTAATAATGTATGTAACTTAATTGACCAACATAAAAATGGTATTGAAGAAATATTTGGATTGACTGATAGATTAAATACTCTATATTCTGAATTGTCTGGATATGTTGATAATTCAATTTTAGAAAACATAAAAATTGATGGAAGTATCATAGGCGATAAAGTTGAAAAAGCCGAAAGAATATTGGAAGAATTAGTAAATGATGATGCAATTATATCATTGGAAAAGCTAAGGCATCAAGTGATATTTAATGACATATTACAAAAATATGACTTTGTTGAAGCAATATGGTCAAACGATAAAAAGGGAAAATTTATTCTTTCAATTCCACCAGCAGGTATTGCTAATGCAAAGATAAGAGACTGGTTTAAAAAATCAATAGAAGGGAATCTATATGTTTCTAACCCTTATATCTCTGCAATAACTAAAAAACCATGTATTACAATGGCTAGTCCAATAAAGAATTCGAATAATGAAATTATTGGTGTTATTGGGCTTGATATAAAAATTATTTAAATTATTGGAGAGATAAAAGTGAGTAATTTAAAATTTGTATTAGTAGGTGAGGATAAAAAGATATTAGGTTTAGTTAAAAGGCTTTTAACATCTCATAATAATATTTTTGTAGGATACACCACAAAACCTTATGAGCTTTTAAGGCTTTTACGTAGTTGTTGCCCAGAGCTTGTTATAATTGATATTGGAAATAAACTTGGGGAATTCAAAAGTATATTGAGGATAATAGATGAAGATCTATTGTCAGCATGTATATTAATTATAGAAAGAAAAAATGATGATATTATGGAGTTTATTACATCATCAAGAATAATAACATTTACATCAAAGCTTATTTATGAAGAAACATTTATACAATTAATTGATATCTCAATGCTGAATTATAAAAGGATTTTGGATTATGAAAAAAGATTAAATGAACTAAGTAGAAGGCTTGAAGAAAGAAGAATTATTGAAAAAGCAAAATGGCTACTTGTAAAAAACTATAATCTAACCGAAGAACAAGCATATGAATTTATTCAAAAAAGAAGTAGAGAAAAAAGAATTTCAATGGGAGAAATGGCAAAAAATATATTATCAAATTATGAATTAAATGGAGAAGATAACCGTTAACAATATATAAAATGAATGACGAACAAATAAAAATTGCAAAAATAAAAAATTTTTAAAAAAACTATTGCAAAAATGAAAGTATAGTGGTATAATAATTTCAAAATTAAAATTTAATATTTTTAAGAAGTAAATAAGAACTTCTTAAAAAAACGGCCACGACGCCGGTAACTTAAATGGTTTTATTACCGTTTTGGTTATCGGCGTTTTTTTATTTTACATATCAACAATCGAAAGGGGGTGTTTATGATGAAGAAATTAGAAATAATCATAAGACCAGAGAAATTAGAGGAGCTAAAAGAGATACTCAATTCTATTGGTATTGCTGGTATGACAGTATCAATGGTATCAGGATGTGGTAAGCAAAAAGGCAGAAAAGGTGTTTACAGAGGTACAGAATATAGCATTAATCTACTTCCAAAGGTAAAGGTTGAGGTTGTTGTTAGCGACAAGATTGTAGAAACAATTATTGAAAAAGTTATCTCAACAGTCAGAACTGGTGAAATTGGTGATGGTAAGATATTTATCTACGATGTTTATGACGTTGTAAAGGTAAGAACTGGTGAAAGAGGTGAAGAGGCACTTTAAAAAACAACTTAATTTTAAAGAAGGTGATTTTGATGAGTAAACGTATTGCAATAGCGACACTTTATATATTTGATTTATTAATAATTCTATCTGGATTTCTATATTGTATATATAATATTCAAACAAAAGTTAAGTTTCATTTATTTGGAACGCAAGTACCTGGATATATATTTGGGATAGTTTCAATTTATATTGGAATAAGAAATTTTAAAGCAGTACAAAAACTAAATAGGCAGATAATTTCGAACAATGCAAAATTTTCATTAAGGAATTTTTCAACAGTAAGTTTAATTAAAAAAGGATGCTCAAATCTATTAAACAAAAAAACAATAAAAAGCGAGGGAGGGATATAAAATGAAAAATATAAGTAAATTAATAATATTATTACTATTAGTTATCATACTTGTAAGTAGTTTCTGTATATTTGTATATGCTGATAATAAGTCAGTTGGTGACCCATCAGGTTCAAATACAGGAACAATTACAGATATACCATCAGCAAAGGTTGGGCAGCCAACATTAGATGAGGTTGCGACACAGGTAGCAAAGAATAAATTGGGAATAAACTATGTTTGGGTATTATTAACAGGAATGCTTATATTCTTTTTCCAAGCAGGATTTGCATTAGTTGAAACTGGTTTTACAAGAGCAAAGAATGCAATGCATACTATGGCAATGAATCTTATGGTTTTCTTAGTAGGTGCAGTTGGATATTACTTAGTTGGCTTTGCACTTCAGTTTGGTGGAGTTGGAGGGTGGTCAACACTAGGTTCAGGTCCATCTGTTTTAAATGGTGAATTTAGTATTGGAAAGTTTGGACTGTTTGGTACAAAAGGTTTCATGCTAACTTCAGGTGGTGCTTATGATGTAGGTGTATTTGCATTATTTTTCTTCCAAATGGTATTTATGGATACTACATGTACAATTCCAACAGGTTCTATGGCAGAAAGAGTTAAGTTCTCAGCAATTGTTATAAATTCATTCTTTGTTTCTATGATTTATTATCCACTATTTGGTAATTGGATGTGGGGTGGCGGCTGGTTATCACAGCTTGGCAAAAATTTTGGATTAGGTCATGGTGCAGTTGATTTTGCCGGTTCATCTGTTGTTCATGCTATGGGTGGAATGATGGCATTAGCAGGTGCTATTGTTATTGGTCCAAGAATTGGGAAATTTAAAAAGGATGGAACACCAGTAGCTATGCCAGGACATGATATACCAATGGCAGTATTAGGAACTATTATTTTATTCTTTGGTTGGTTTGCATTTAATGCAGGTAGTACAATGAATGGAACAGATTTTAGATTAGCAGTTGTTGCTACAAATACAATGATTGCTGGAGCGGTAGGCGGGCTTGTTGCAATGTTTTATATGTGGGCAAAATACGGTAAACCAGATCCATCAATGACGTGCAATGGTGCATTAGCGGGGCTTGTTGCTATAACAGCACCATGTGCTTTTGTCAATAGTATTGCTGCTTTCTTTATTGGAGCTATTGCTGGTATTTTAGTTTGTATATCAGTTTATGTTGTTGAACATAAATTTAAAATTGATGATCCAGTTGGTGCTGTTTCAGTTCATGCAGTAAATGGTGTTTGGGGAATTATTTCACTTGGTTTATTTGCTGATGGAACATATGGAGATGGCTTAAATGGTGTAGCTGGTGGAGTAAAAGGTCTATTATATGGTGATGCTGGACAATTAGTAGCACAACTAATAAACGTTGCTGTATTAATTGTTTGGGGATTTGGTTTATCATATGTATTTTATAAAGTTCTTGATAAAGTATGGGGGCTTAGAGTATCAGCTAATGATGAATTGGCTGGATTAGATTTACCAGAAATGGGTTGTCTAGCATATCCAGATTTTGTATTATCAAAACCAGAGAATGATATTACAAAAATAACTAGTAATGTTGATAACTCATCATCAGGCTACAAAAAGCTTGTTACTCAATAGAAACAATGAGATAAAGGGAGTTAGCGACACTAACTCCCTTATATATAAAAAATATCACTATATGAAATGGAGGTATTAATAATGAGACAAATTGCTATCTATGGGAAAGGTGGAATTGGAAAATCCACAACAACTCAAAATTTAACATCTGGCCTTGGCGAAATGGGTAAAAAGGTAATGATTATTGGTTGTGACCCAAAAGCTGATTCAACCCGATTAATTCTTGGGGGTCTTGCTCAAAAAACAGTCCTTGATACATTAAGGGACGAAGGTGAAGAGGTTGAACTTGAAAACATTATGAAAATTGGTGTTTTTGGTATAAAATGTGTTGAATCAGGTGGGCCAGAACCTGGTGTTGGATGTGCAGGACGTGGGATTATTACATCAATAAGTTTACTTGAAAGCCTTGGAGCTTATACCGATGATTTAGATTATGTTTTCTATGATGTTTTGGGTGATGTTGTTTGTGGTGGTTTTGCAATGCCAATACGTGAAGGTAAAGCACAGGAGATTTATATTGTTGCAAGCGGTGAGTTAATGGCATTATATGCAGCAAATAATATCTGTAAAGGTATTCAAAAGTATGCTAATACTGGTGGAACAAGACTTGGTGGTATTATATGTAATAGCAGAAAGGTTGATAATGAAAGAGAATTACTTGAGCATTTTGCAAAAGAAATTGGAAGTCAACTAATATACTTTATTCCAAGAGACAATATAGTCCAAAAAGCAGAAATAAATAAAAAGACTGTAATTGAGTTTGCTCCAGATTCAGAACAGGCTGATGTATATAGGGCATTGGCAAATGCCGTTGATTCTAACGATATGTTTGTCATTCCAAAGCCAATGAATACCAATAGACTTGAAGAGCTTATGATGGAACATGGAATTATCAGTTAAAAAGGGGGATTATTGTTATGTTGATGATAAGAGCAATTGTTAGACCAGAAAAGGTTGATGTAATACTAAGTGAGCTTTCCGAAGCAGGTTTTCCAGCTGTTACAAAGATTGATGTTATGGGAAGAGGAAAACAGCGTGGTGTAAAGGTTGGAGATGTTTTCTATGATGAGATTCCTAAAGTAATGCTTATGATTGTTATCGAAGACAAAGATAAAGAGGATTTAGTAAATATTATTATAAAGAATGCTAAAACAGGTCAAAAAGGTGCTTTTGGTGATGGAAAGATTTTTATTAGTCCAGTTGAGGAAGTCTATACTATAAGTACTGGTGAAAAGGTACTATAAAAAGAGGTGTTTTTATATGAAAGAGGTTATGGCAATTATCCGTATGAATAAAATTAATGAAACAAAAGAGGCTTTACTAAAAGAAGGCTTTCCATCCCTTCATTGTATAAAGGTTTTAGGTAGAGGGAAGAAAAAGGTAAACTTTGTTGCAGTTGATAATATTCAATTTGGTGAAATAAAAGATGTAAAAATGGCTGAATCTATAACAGAAGAACATAGACTTATTCCTAAAAGACTTATTTCTCTTATTGTTAAAGATTCCGATGCTGAAAATGTTATAAAAACAGTATTAGCTATAAACAGTAAAGGTAATCCTGGAGATGGAAAGATATTTGTAATGCCAGTTTGTGATGCATTTAGAGTAAGAACAAATGAAAAAGGCGAAGAGGCATTATAAATTAAGTTATTTTGAAGGGTGTGATGATAGATGAGACAACGAGTTGAAAAAATTCTCGAAAAGTATCCAGCAGCTGTTTATAGAAATAGGAAACAACATATTCTAGTTAAAACTCCTGAGACTGAGGATTTGACTATACAAGCTAATACAAGAACAGTTCCTGGAATTATTACAAACAGAGGATGTTGCTATGCTGGATGTAAAGGTGTTGTTTTAGGACCATTAAGAGATGTTGTTCATATAGTACATGGTCCAATTGGTTGTTCGTATTATACATGGGGGGTCAGAAGGCATAAAGGTGTTATAAAAGAAGGTGAGCAAAATTTATTGAGTTATTGTTTTTCAACAGATATGCAAGAAGGGGACATTGTTTTTGGTGGTGTAAATAAACTAAGGCAAGCTGTAAAAGAGGCTTATGAGATTTTTAAGCCAGAGGCAATAACAATATGTGCTACATGTCCTATAGGGCTAATTGGTGATGATATAGATGCAGTTGCAAAAGAGGCACAAAAGCTTTACAACATACCTGTTCTTGCTTTTCATTGCGAAGGTTATAAGGGTGTTAGCCAATCAGCAGGACACCATATTGCAAACAATGGACTTATGAAAAATGTAATTGGAACTGCTGAAAGGGAAGCAAGCAAATATTCCATCAATATCTTAGGAGAATACAATATTGGTGGTGATGCTTGGGAAGTTGAAAGGGTTCTTTACAAAATAGGCTATGAGATTGTATCGATGATGACAGGCAACGGTACATTTAAAGACTTAAAATCAGCTCACAAAGCTAATTTAAATCTTGTTCAATGCCACCGTTCAATAAACTATATTGCTGATATGTTGAAAAAGAAATATGGTACTGATTGGCTCAAAATTAACTTTATTGGGGTTCAAAGCACAGTCAAGAGCCTTAGAGATATGGCTAAGTATTTTGGTGATGAGGAGCTTATAAAAAGAACAGAAGAGGTTATCGAAGAAGAGCTTTCATATGTTTTACCTATACTTGAAGAGTATAAAAAGAAACTCAAGGGTAAAACTGCAATGCTATTTGTTGGCGGCTCAAGAGCCCATCATTATCAAAACCTATTTAAAGATATAGGTATGGAAACAGTTTTAGCAGGATATGAATTTGCACATAGAGATGATTATGAAGGAAGAGAAGTCTTACCGTTTATAAAAGAGGATGCTGACAGTAAGAATATCGAAGAGCTGCAAGTTGAACCAGATCCAAAACACTATAGATTATTCTTATCCAAAGAGAAATTTGAAGAGTTAAAAAATGAAATACCAATAAACTATTATGCTGGTATGATAAAAGAAATGAAAGATGGAAGCATTATTGTAGATGACCTCAATCATTATGAAACAGAAGAGTTTATAAAGTTATTAAAGCCTGATATATTCTGCTCAGGTATTAAAGATAAATATATTGCTCATAAGATGGGAGTATTTTCTAAACAACTTCACTCTTATGACTATGGTGGGCCTTATGCAGGATTTAGAGGTGCAATAAACTTTGCAAAAGATGTAGCAAATGGTATATTAGCTCCTGCTTGGAAGCTTGTAACTCCACCGTGGAAAAATGAACCTATATTAGAAGGTCAGTATACCTGGCTTTTTGAGGAGGAGGATAAATAATGTGGGATTATACACCAAAAGAAATGATTGAAAGAAAATCACTTGTAATAAACCCAGCTAAAACTTGCCAACCAATTGGGGCTATGTATGCAGCTTTGGGCATTCATAAGTGTTTACCCCATAGTCACGGTTCTCAAGGCTGTTGTTCATATCACAGAATGCATCTAACACGACATTTTAGAGATCCAATAATGGCATCAACTAGTTCTTTTACAGAAGGTGCAAGTGTTTTTGGTGGAGCATCTAATTTAAAATCAGCTATAAAAAACATTTTTACAGTTTACGATCCTGATGTTATAGCAATTCATACAACCTGCCTCTCAGAAACTATAGGTGATGATATACCAACAATTATTTCGCAATGCGAAATACCCGAAGGAAAATATGTAATACATGCAAATACACCAAGTTATGTAGGCTCTCATATTACAGGTTTTTCAAATATGGTAACAAGTATGGTTAAGTATTTTTCAAAAAAATTAGGCTATGACAATGGAAATGTAAATATAATCCCTGGCTTTGTTAATCCATCTGATATGAGAGAATTAAAAAGAATAATGGACTTAATGGGAGTAAAATGCATTATGTTTCCAGATACAAGCGGTAACTTAGATTCACCTCTTACTGGTAAGTATGAAATGTTTCCAAAAGGTGGAACACAGATTCCAGATTTAATTGATACAGGAAACTCAATGGCTACAATTGCACTTGGTAAATTTGCTTCAGAGGCTGCTTCAATTGAACTTGAAAGAAAATGTAAAGTTCCAGCATATACACTTAAAATGCCTTTAGGATTAAAAGCTACAGATGAGTTTATTATGCTTTTATCAAAACTTACTGGTAATACTATTCCTTATGAATTAGAGGAAGAAAGAGGACAGTTAGTTGATATAATGGTTGACTGCAATCATCATTATCACGGCAAAACTGTAGCTATTTTTGGTGACCCTGATATAGTTATTGCACTAACAGAGTTTGTTTTATCACTTGGTATGATTCCAAAATATGTACTCACTGGAACACCTGGAGAAGCATTTGAAAGTCAAATAAAAGAAATGCTTTTTGAAGCTGAGGTAGATGGAAAGGTTAAAAGTTATGGAGATTTATTTACACTCCAACAATGGATAAAGAATGAAAAGGTTGACCTTATTATAGGTAATTCGTATGGTAAATACCTATCAAGAGCAGAAGATATACCATTAGTAAGAATTGGCTTCCCAATTTTAGATAGACCAGTGCAAACATACCTACCAATTGTAGGTTATAAAGGTGCTATGAGAGTAATAGAAATGATTACAAATGCTTTACTTGATAGAAAAGATAGAGATGATTTAGATCAAGATTTTGAACTGGTTTTATAAAAGTTTTTAAGGGCGGCTATAAATTATAAACACCCCCAACTGAAGATATAGAGTTGCTTATAATACATTTTATTTTTAAGCCGCCCCTCTTTGACCAAATAAAATATGTGTGGTGATTAATATGAATTATAGCATATTAGAAGAAAGAAAAAAATCTATTATTTTCAAAAATGATAATGCTTATTTAGATTGCGATAAAGATAGTATTGCTGGTTCAATAAGCCAAAGAGCATGTGTTTATAGCGGTGCGAGGGTTGTTTTAAATCCAATTACTGATGCTTACCATATTATTCATGGACCTATAGGCTGTGCAGCTTATACATGGGATATACGTGGAAGCTTATCAAGTGGTTCTGAAAACTATAGAAACAGCTTTTGTACTGACCTTAAGGAAGAAGAGATAATATTTGGCGGTGAAACAAAATTAAAAAATGCTATACAAGAAGTAGTAAATAGATTTAATGCAAAAGTAATATTTGTCTATTCAACATGTATTGCTGGAATTATTGGTGATGATGTTAAATCTGTTTGCAAGGATGCAGAGAAAAAGTTCGGAATTCGAGCAATACCTGTAAATTCAAGTGGATTTCTTGGAACAAAATCAAAAGGATACAAGGCAGCTTGTGAAGCCATTTTAAAGCTTATGAACAATAAAGTAGAAAAAACAAAAGAACCAAGCGTTAATGTTATTGGGGATTTTAATCTTGCAGGTGAAACGTGGATAATAAAAAGCTATCTTGAAACTGTTGGACTAAAAGTAAAATCTACACTAACTGGTGATTCAAATTGTGAGCTAATCAAATCAGCTCCTAATGCTTGGCTTAATGCTGTACAATGTGCAGGGTCAATGACTCATTTGGCTAAGAGGATGAATGAAATATATGGTATACCATTTGTTAAAATAAGCTTTGTTGGAATTGATGATACAAAGGATTCATTATTTAAAATTGCAGATTTTTTTGGTGATAGTGATATACTTTTAAAAACAAAAAAATTAATTGAAATAGAAGAGATAAAAATAAAAGATGATATTTACCATTTTAGAGATAAATTAAAAGGTAAAAAAGCAGCAATTTATGTTGGTGGTGGCTTTAAAGCCATTTCGTTAATAAAACAGTTTGATGAACTTGGTATGAAAACAGTTTTAGTTGGAACACAGACTGGGAAAAAAGAAGAATATGAGATTATTAAGAGTATTGCACCAGATGATGCTGTTATTTTGGATGATGCTAATCCAGCAGAACTTGAACTTTTTCTAACTGAAAACTCTGTTGATGTACTTGTTGGTGGTGTGAAAGAAAGACCTCTATCTTATAAGCTTGGAATTGCTTTTTGTGATCATAACCACGAAAGAAAACACCCATTATGCGGTTTTGTTGGTGCAGTTAATTTTGCTAAAGAGGTATATGAATCAATAGAAAGCCCAATATGGAGAATTGTTAAGGAAATATAGAAAAATAAGGATGTGAAAGATATGCATAATAAGGAACTATTAAATTTAGATATAAATCCATGTAAGATGTGTATGCCAATTGGTGCTTCAATAGCTTTTAAGGGAATTGAAAAAAGTATGATGATATTACATGGTTCACAAGGATGTAGCACATATATAAGAAGGCACATGGCTACCCATTATAACGAACCAATTGATATAGCATCATCTTCAATTACTGAAATAAAGGCAATTTATGGTGGCGAAGAAAATTTAAAAAAGGCAATAAGCAATGTTATTAAGGTGTATAACCCTAAAGTCATTGGTATTATGACAACCTGCTTGGCTGAAACAATTGGTGAGGATATAAAAAAGATTGCAAAGGAATATTCTATTGAAAACAAAATAGAGGATATTAAGTTGGTACCAATAAGCTCTAAAGGTTTTCTTGGTACAGAATTTGAAGGCTATTTTTTAGCATTATTAAGCTTATTGGAGACAATATTAGATAACCAAAATAAACAGCAAAAGAATAATGCTATAAATGTTATTGTTCCAAATATGAGTCCAGCAGATTTAAGAAATATCAAATCAATACTTGATAGTTTTGAAATTGATTATATCTTATTTCCTGATTATTCAGAAACGCTTGATGCTCCATTTTCAAAACGGTATAAAAAGATATCAGATGGTGGCATATCAATTGATGAAATAAAAAGGATGACTGGTGCACTAGCTACGATTGAATTAAGTCTTACAGTACCAGATAGATTTTCTCCCGGGAAATATCTTGAGGATATATTCTCTGTTCCGCTATATAGAATTCCAATTCCTATTGGGATTAAAAATACAGACAGATTTTTAAGACTTATTGAAAATATCACAAATAAGAAGATTCCAGAAAAGCTTAATATAGAAAGAGGAAGACTTATTGATGCAATGATTGATGCACATAAAATAAATGCAGAAGGAAAGACAGCTATTTATGGTGAACCTGAAATTGTTTATTCTCTTGTTTCTTTTTGTGAAGAAAATGGTATAAAGCCACTCTTAGCATTTACAGGTGCTCAAAATGAAACAATGAGAAGTTTAATCCAAAGTATTTCAGAAAACTGTATTGCTTTAGATAATATTGATTTTCACGAGGCTGAAAAGTTTATTGAACAACTTAATATAAATATATTAATTGGTAACTCAAATGGAAGGCTAATAAATGAAAAAAAAGGCATCCCAATTGTTAGAATAGGATTTCCGATACATGATAGGCTTGGTGCTCAAAGACTTGTATATACGGGTTATAATGGGACAATGAATCTATTGGATGATGTATCAAATACACTTATTGAGCAAAAACATAGCAGTTATAGAAGCAGAATATATTCTGAATTCTACAATAAACCAATTGATATAAAGATAGATGAAAATAAAGATAATAATAAAGATATCCATCCATGCTTTTCAGAAAAGGCATTAAAAAATGCAAGGATACATTTACCTGTTGTTGGTAGTTGCAATATACAGTGCAATTACTGTAATAGAAGGTATGATTGTGTTAATGAAAATCGACCAGGTGTAACAACTGAGCTCATAACACCAAAGGAAGCACTACAAAGGTACAAAAAAGCCAAAAAGGAGATTGAAAATCTGAGTGTTGTTGGTATTGCAGGACCAGGAGATGCTCTTTCTGATTTTGAAAAAACAAAAGAAACAATTCTATTGATTAAAGATTATGACCCTGATGTAACAATTTGTCTTTCAACTAATGGATTGATGCTTCCTTACTACATTGATGAACTAAAAAATATAGGTGTATCACATTTAACAGTAACTATAAATACTATAAACCCATATATTGGTAAGGATATTTATAAGTATGTAAACTATTTTGAAAGTCAATATAAAGGAATCATTGGTTCTAAGATACTGATTAATAATCAACTTGAAGGAATAAAACATTTAAAAGAGAAGGGCATAAAGTTTAAAATTAATACTGTTGTAATAAATGGTATTAACACAAATTGCATTGAAGATATTGCAAAACTTGCTAAGGAAAATGGGGCTGAGTTATTGAATCTTATGCCACTGATACCGGTTAAGGGTACACTTTTTGAAAATTTAACTCCAATTAGTAAACAAGAACTAAATGAATTAAGAAAAAAGTATTCTGACATAATAAAGCAAATGTATCATTGCAAGCAGTGTAGAGCAGATGCTGTAGGCTTACTTATAGAGGAGGAAGGCATTAATGAAAAGAAAATTAATAATAGTAGCATTAATTGTACTTGTAGCAATGGTTGTAGAAATGCTTATGGTTAAATCTTTAGCTGCAAAAGAAAACCAAAAAATTATAGTTTTTTCGGCAATGGGTCTTTATGAACCGGTTAATGAAATATGTAAGCAATTTGAAAAAGAAAGTAGAATTAAAGTGCTATGTAATTTTGGAAATAGCAAAGCATTAGCAACCCAAGCAATTAATGGATATAAATTTGATATAGTTTTATTTGCTAATTATGAAAATATGGAAGAGCTAAAAACAAAAGGATTAATATTAAGCTATGATAAGTTTCTTAAAAACCATTTGGTTATTATAAAAAATAAAAAATGTAAAACGAGTATAAAAAATATTAATGACTTAGCAAAGGATAGTATTACAATTGCAGTTGGGGATAAAAGTATTCCTGCAGGACAATATTTCTATAAATCATTGGATAAATCTTTAAAGGAGAAAACAATAAGTAATAAACAAAAAGAAAAAATAGAAAAAAATATAAAAACACGTGAATTAACAGTAAGAGACATTTTAACAAAGGTTTTAACTTCCTATGTTGATGTTGGTGTTTTATATGAAACATCAGAACTTAAAACAAAATATAAAAACCAAATTGAAGTAATTAATCTTCCAGAACTTAAAAATACTGAAGCTATTTTTACAATATCTATTTCAAAAAAATCTTTAAATAATAATAATGTAAAAAAATTATATAAATATTTAACTCAAAAAAATATTAATACATTTATAAAATATGGTTTTAAAATGTATTAAATGAAATGGGCGTGATATTCATGGAATTTATAGACTCCCAAGTTATTCAGAAAGATATAAATATAAAAAGAAAACAAAAAACAAATAGAAGAGCAATAAAAGTTGATATACTTTATTTTTTTATATTAATACTATGCATGCTTTTCCTTTTAGTTTTATTATTACCAGTATTAAGGCTTATTACAGTAAATAATATAAATAATTTTTTAAGAACATTAAATAATCAAAGTAACCTATTATCTATTAAGTTAAGCATTTTAACAACACTTATAAGTACCACAATTGTATATGTATTCTGTACACCAATAACATTTTTTTTTATTTTTCATAAAAATAAATTAATTAAAAATGTAATAGATATACTAACAACAATTCCAACAATTTTGCCTCCTGCAATTGCTGGCATAGGTCTTATGCTTACATTTAATAGAAATAGTTTTTTCGGAATAATTTTAAATTATTTTAATATCCAAATAGAATTTTCTACTATTGCTGTTATTATAGCACAGGTATTCGTATCATCAGGATTGTATATACAGGTAATCAAAAGTGCTATCCAAAAAATAGATAAAGAAGTTTTCGAGATATCATATGTTTTGGGTGCAAATAAATCAGTAATATTTATAAAGATTGTCTTACCAATAATTAAATATTCAGTAGTAAATGGTTTGATATTATCTGCAGCAAGAAGTTTAGGCGAGTTTGGAGCTACATTAATGTTTGCTGGAAATATTGAAGGTATTACAAGAACAATACCGCTTCAGATAATGACATTAATGCAAAGCGATATTTATGCAGCTTATTCATTATCTGGGTTTGTTTTAGTTTTTACTATTCTGATTTTGGCTATAATTAAACATACATCAAGGGGAGATGTATAATGGCAATATCAATAACTGGGAAAAAAATAAGAATTACAGATAAAACAATAATGAATATTTTTAGATTAAATAATAATATTGATATATATTGCTTAAATAAAATTATCTCCTATTTAGAAAAAATTGGAGTTGACAACTTTGAAGTTGATAAAAAATGGATGGTACGATACGGTACATTAATATCAAATAAATTTATAATGAGAATTAGATTTTTAACTGATATTGAATTAATTAAAAAAATGAATATTAATGAAGTTGTAATTAATATAAAAAATCCAAAGTTTAATACTATATTGTCAAAGCTTATTGAACAAAATGTTAATATTACTATTGAATATGAAGCAGAAAATATAGATGAATTAGAACAGCTAAAAAACTATATTTTTCTTAAGAATATAAAAAAGATTAATAGAATAATTATTTCAAATCTCAGTAATATATCTGTTGAAAGTGAATGGAAAAAGATAATAGAGAGTTTTAAAGAGAAAACAGGGTTTTTTGTTGATGTTTATCCTTTTGACAGTTTTTGTTCAGCAACATCAACTGCTATTGAAAGTGCTATAAGTTTTGCTGATGGCATAATATGTGCATTTAATGGAATTGAAGGGAAGAAAAATGTAGCACCATTAGAAGAAGTAATAGCTTATTTAAGTTTGATTATTAATAAGAATAATGAAGATCTTAGTATTTTACAAGATTTAAAGAATCTATATTACCAAGTTACAAAAATAGAAATAGACAAATCAAAACCTATTATTGGTGATAATATCTTTTTAGTTGAATCAGGTATTCACATCGATGGTATTTTAAAAAATCCAAATACTTATGAACCATACAATCCATTATCTGTAGGTATAAAAAGAGGTTTTGTTTTAGGTAAACATTCTGGAAGGAAAGCTATAGTTGAAAAATTAAAAGAGTATAAAATAAACTACGAGAATATTGATATTGATATGCTTCTTAAGACAATAAAAGAAAATAAAATAACCATTAATAATAAGTATGAGGCTGAAAGTGTAATTAAGTTACTTAATATGAAGTAAAAAAGGTAGGTGGTTTATATGATTAAAATTGTTGATACAACATTAAGAGACGGTGAACAACGCCCAGGAATTTCATTAGGTTTTCAAGAAAAGATTACTATTGCTAAATTACTTGATAAGTTAAATGTTTATCAAATTGAAGTTGGTATCCCAGCAATGGATGGTAGTGAAAAAAGAGCTATTCAAAAGATAGCTGAACTTGGTCTAAAAAGTAAAATATTGGTTTGGAATAGATTATCTATTTCAGATTTAGATCATTCATTTGAGTGTGGTAATGTTTGTATTCATATTTCTGTTCCATCATCTGATATTCAAATAAATCATAAATTAAAAAAAGATAGATACTGGGTTATTGAAAATCTAAAAAAATGTGCAGATTATGTGAAATCTAAAGGATATAGTTTATCAATAGGGCTTGAAGACGCTTCAAGAGCAGATTTTAATTTTATATGTGAATTGATTAAAATATCCTGCGAGTTTGAAGTAGAAAAAATAAGATATGCAGATACAGTAGGAATTTTATATAGGGAGGCAACATATGAGAACATCAAAAAGATTAAAGAATATTTTAATGTAGATGTTGAGTTTCATGCACACAATGACTTTGGAATGGCAGTATCAAATTCAATTGCAGCAGTATATGCTGGTGCAAAATATATTGATTGTACAATTGGTGGTATTGGAGAAAGAGCAGGGAATTGCGATTACTATAAATTTATTTCTGCATGCCAAAAAAGGTTTAATTGTTTTAACAACATTGAAAAAAGAATGATAAAAAAGATTCAAAATCATATTGAAAGAATTATAGCAATTAATAATTTTGTTGCATAATCAGAATATTGACATACCTTCCAGTCTGTATTAGAATATCAAAAATATCTTAATATAACTGGAAGGTGATTTTTTATGAATTTCATAATTAGACCAGTAAGGATTGATGATGCAGAGGCAATAAATGAGATGAGAAGAATGGATGGAGTTAGAGAAACCACATTAGGTATTACAAGTGAAAGGTTTGAAAGGACAGTAGATTTTTTAAAAAACTTGAGTGAAAATGATCACCTTTTTGTTGCTGAAGTTCAAGAAGACCAAACTAGAAAGGTGGTTGGATTAGTAGGGTTACATGTTAATAGATCACCAAGGCTTAGACATTCTGCAGCAATTGGGATAATGGTTCATAAAAATTATCAAGGCAAGGGTATAGGTAAGGCTTTGATGAAAACAGTTTTAGACCTTGCTGACAATTGGTTAATGCTAAAAAGAATTGAACTTGGTGTTTTTGCTGATAATGAAAGAGCCATAAAACTGTACAAATCATTAGGTTTTGAAATAGAAGGGCTAAAAAAGTATGCAGCTATTAGAAATGGAACATATGCAGATGAATACATAATGGCTAGGTATAAAATTGAAAATAATTGATTATTAAAAAAATTTTTTATGATTCTTCTTTATGGGTATTATATATCATAGTAGTATTTTTAAATTATAATACTGCTGATAATAATATCTATAATAGAAAGGTGATAAAAAATGGCAAAGGTACTATATATTAAAGCAAATCCTAAAAGTGATGAAGTATCAAGAACATTTAGAATTTCAGAAAGGTTTATTGAAGCTTATAAGCAATATCATCCAGAGGATGAGATTATAAAACTAGACCTTTATAAAGAAAATTTACGTTTCTTAACAATTGATGACATCAACCAAATATTTGCACCTAAAGATGAAGAATCAAAAAACAATCCTATTCTAAAATATGTCTATCAATTTGCAGAGGCTGATAAGTATGTAATAGCAGCACCTATGTGGAATCTAGGAATACCTTCTATTTTGAAAGCATACATCGATTATATCACTGTATCAGGAATAACTTTTAAATATACAGAACAAGGTGCAATAGGGCTTATGCAAGGTAAAAAGGCAATTCATATAATGGCAACAGGTGGTGAATACATGCAAGGGCCATTTGCAGAATTTGAAATGGCAAATAGATACTTAAAAACAATTTTTGGATTTATGGGTATAACCGATTTTAAAACAATAATTGCAGAAAAATTAGATATCATTGGGCAAGATGTAGAGGCAATTGTAAGTAATGCAATTAATAAAGCTATTGAAATAGCCAAGACATTTTAAAGTTTAATATAAGGTCGAGAGATGTAAAAATCTCTCGATTCTTATTTATAATACAATTAATTTGTATTAATATAATAATAGAAGCCAATTATAATTTTTATTGAAGGTGATAAAAATGGATAAAATTGCATTGGTGTTAGAAGGCGGTGGAATGAGAGGGGTTTATACAAGCGGGGTATTAGATTATTTTATGGATATAAATCTATATTTTCCTTATGTAGTTGGTACATCAGCTGGTGCATGCAATGCTGTATCATATATATCTCGACAAAAAGAAAGAAGTAAAAAAGCTACAATTGATTCATTGGATGACCCAAGATACATTAATATAAGAAATTTTTTTAAATATGGTTATCTTCTACATATGGATTTGTTGTTTGATGAAATCCCAAATAAATTAATACCATTTGATTACAAAACATTTTTTGATGCTAAAGAAGAATGTGTTATAACAGCTACTAACTGTAATACAGGAAAGGCAGAGTATTTTTATAAAAAGGATTGTAAGGATTTGATGCTTGTATTAAGAGCATCAAGCAGTTTACCTTTTATATCTCCAGTTGTATTAATAGATGGTAAGCCTTATTTAGATGGAGGTATTACCGATTCCATTCCTATTCAAAAAGCTATTGATGATGGTTTTAATAAATTTGTAATAATTTTAACAAGACCTCATGATTATAGGAAAAAACCTTTTAGATTTGAAAGATTAGCAAGACGTTTTTACCCGCAATATCCAAACTTAGTTGATAGCATAATTAAAAGATATATTGTATATAACAATACACTTGATTTAATTGATGAACTTGAAAAACAAGGCAAAGCTTTTGTTATTCGACCAAGTAAATTAATTGAAGTTGGAAGATTAGAAAAGGATAAAGAAAAGTTGACAAGGCTATATAACTTAGGAATTGAAGATGCTAAAAACATTTATAATAATTTATTTGAGTGGCTTCAAAAAAGTAATAATATATAAAATTACCTCTTTTATTTTACAGAACATAATAAATGTTACCAAACAACTTGTGCATACAAGTTGTTTGGTATATAATTATATCAAATAGTTTATAATTTATGGGGGATTTTGTATGTTAAAAGAATTAAAAGAAAAAGTTTTATTAGCTAATCTTGAATTACCTAAAAGAGGATTAGTTACATATACATGGGGAAATGTAAGCGGAATTGATAAAGAAAGTGGACTTGTTGTTATAAAGCCAAGTGGTGTTCCTTATGATGAATTAAAGGTAGAGCATATGGTTGTAGTAGACCTTGAAGGCAATGTAATAGAAGGAAATTTACGACCATCATCAGATACCCCAACACACCTTATTTTATATAAGCATTTTAAGGAAATTGGTGGAATAGTTCACACACATTCAAGGTGGGCTACAATTTGGGCTCAAGCAGGACTTTCTATTCCACCACTTGGAACAACACATGCTGATTATTTTTATGGGGAGATACCTTGTACGAGAAGGCTTACCAATGATGAAATTAATAATGAATATGAAAAAATGACTGGAATAGTAATTGTTGAAACTTTCAAAAATATTAACCCAACTTATATACCAGCTGTATTAGTATGTAATCATGGTCCATTTGCTTGGGGAAAAGATGCAAATGAGGCAGTTCATAATGCAGTAGTATTAGAAGAAGTAGCAATGATGGCATTTAATACAATAGCTCTTAATCCCCAAGTTTCTTCTATTAATAGAGCAATATTAGATAAACACTTTTTAAGAAAACATGGGAAAAATGCTTATTATGGACAAAAAAATAGATAAAATTATTATATGGGACAAATTTGTCCCTTTTTTTTATACCCTATAAAGTTTATATTTTATACCCAATAATTTTGACATATAGATAATTTAAAACAATTTTAATTATATTAGTATTTTGTTGAATTAAAATAATAACTTTAATAATATATTAGAAAAATAAAAAGGGGGATTTTTTGTATGGGTTATAAATATTATGATGATAAATTTCCATTTCATTTTATGAATCCTTCATTACCACTAGAAAAAAGGATAGATGACTTACTTGCTAGACTAACAATTAAAGAAAAGATTGAACTCTTGCCCACAAGGCAAAAAGCAATACCAAGACTTGGTATAAATGAGTTTTGGGTAGGAGGAGAAGCTGCACATGGTCTTGCGTGGAGAGGTGTAGCAACAGTATATACTCAACCAATTGGGCTTGTTTGCAGTTTTGATAAAGAACTTATGAAGAGAATTGGAGAGGCTATATCTGACGAAGCAAGGGCATTTTATAGAAGATTAGATAAAAGAGGTGGTCTTTGTCTTTGGGCACCTACAATAGATATGGCAAGAGACCCTCGATGGGGTAGAACTGAAGAATCTTATGGTGAAGACCCGTTTTTAGCAGGTGAAATGGCAGCTAAATTTATTCAAGGTATGCAAGGGCAACACCCTTTTTATTTAAAGACTGCAGCAACACCAAAGCATTTTTTTGCTAACAATAATGAATATGAAAGAGCATCTTGCTCTGCTGAAGTAAGTCAAAGAAATATGAGAGAGTATTATCTTGATGTTTTTAAAAGAGCAATTACAAAAGGTAAAGCCTCTTGTATTATGACAGCGTACAATGCAGTAAATGGTGTTCCTTGTAATGTTAATCCTATCGTCAAAGACATTGTTAAACATGAATGGAAATTAAGTGGATTTGTAGTGACTGATGCAGTTGATTTTACCCAAACTGTTACTATGCATCATTATTTTGATACATATTATGAAGCTGCTGCAGCATCTTTAAAAAATGGTGTTGACTGTTTTACAGATGACCCTAAGATAGTTATTGAAGCATTTAATGAAGCTTATGAAAGAGGTTTAATAAATCAAGAAGACATTGACAGGGCTCTTAGAAATATTTTTAGAATAAGATTTAGACTTGGGGAATTTGATCCAGATGAACTAAATCCGTATAGTCAGATTTCAGATTCTGAAATTTGCCATAAAGATCATGCAAAGCTATCATATATGGCAAGTCAAAAATCAATTGTATTACTTAAAAACCAAAAAAATATATTACCAATTGATAAGTCTAAAAAGCAAAAAATAGCTGTTATAGGTCCATTAGCCAATGAGGTTTTCTTAGATCATTATAGTGGCTCATTACCATATAAAGTAACTCCATTACAAGGTATACTAAATAAGCAGTTAGCAAATGAGATCTATTTTGATACAGGAAACGATGAGATTGCTATCAAATCAGTATTAACTAACAGATATTTAAGTGCATATAAGACTGATAGCTCTCCATTATTTGCAAATGGCTTACATATTAGTGACAGTCAAATATTTTCTCTTGATGATTGGGGCTGGGGTAGCTATACTATTAGAAGTAAGGCAAACAATATGTATCTTAATGCTGAAGATAATGGATTTGTTAAAGCATCATCAAAAGAGATAATTGGTTGGTTTGTTAAACAAAAATTGAGATTAGAAAAAATTGAAAATGATTTATATATAATTAAGACTTGGAATGATAAGTGCTTTACTGTAGACGCAGAGAATAATAACATTATTAAATTTGAAGATTTTAAAGATTTAGATTCTCAAAAATTTAAAATTGAATGTATATCAAAAGGGATAGAAAAAGCAAGTGAAATAGCAAGTCTTGCTGATATATGTGTAGTATTTTTAGGTAATAACCCATTTATTAATGGTAAAGAAGAATATGATAGACCTGATATTATTTTACCTTACCATCAAGAAGAATTGTTAAAAGCTATTTATGAAAAAAATCCCAATACAGTATTATTTATTATTGGAAGTTATCCTTTTGCTATAAACTGGGCAGATCAAAATATACCAGCTATACTTTACACTGCTCATAGTGGTCAAGAAATGGGGAATGCAATTGCCGACGTTTTATTTGGAGATTATAGCCCAGCAGGTAGACTTAATATGACATGGTATAAATCTATAAACCAATTACCACCAATTATGGATTATGATATAATTAATAACCATCGCACATATATGTATTTTGATGATGAAGTTTTATATCCATTTGGACATGGTTTAACATATACTAAATTTGAGTATATAGATATTATTGTTAATAATGAAATTGTTGAACCTAACAAATCAATAAAGCTAATAGTAAGAGTAAAAAATGCTGGTGATATAGAATCTGATGAAGTTATCCAAGTATACATAAAAGCAGAAAATTCAAAATATAAAAGGCCAAATAAGCAACTAAAAGGTTTTGAAAGAATTCATCTTTTACCAAAACAAGAGATGGATATTGAATTTGAAATACCTTATGAGGAGTTATCAATATGGAATGAATCACAGGGATGTTTTATTGTCGAAGATGGCTATATTACATTAATGATTGGTACATCTTCTCAAGATATTAGACTTACAAAAAAAGTAAAAGTTATTGGTGAAAAACTTAGATAAATACTAATATTCAAAAGGGTGAATACAATCACCCTTTTTTTATGTCTAAGATATAGGGTGAAAGATAGCAAAAAAATGAGGTATTTTTTTTAAAAAAAATATTGTTTAATATTAATGTAATAAAAATATAAAATAAAATAATTAAAATAACATAATAAAATAGAAAATTATGTTATTTTACATATAATAGTAATATTATATTAGAAAATTATGTCAAATAACATGTATATTATAATAATATTATAACAATTATTTATATAAGGAGGCAAAAAATGAGTACTAATACGGCACAAGCTCAAATTTCAACCAATCCTACTAAGCCCAAAAAAAACATAGGTAAATTAGTATATAAGCAGAGATATCTAATTTTGATGATATTACCTTTTTTAGTGTGGCTTATCATTTTTAGGTACATACCTTTATGGGGTTGGATAATGGCTTTTCAAGATTATAAAATTGGCAAGCCAATTTTTCAGCAGGAATGGGTTTGGTTTAAAAACTTTATTGATATGTTCCAAGATCCTGAGTTTTATAAAGTTATGAAAAATACTATTGCTATGAGTTTGATGGGATTGTTTTTTGGTTTCCCATTGCCAATTATTTTAGCCATATTAATTAATGAGGTTAAAAATAATGTATACAAAAGAGTTGTTCAAACAATTTCATATTTGCCGCATTTTGTATCGTGGGTTATTGTTGCAAGTTTGATTTCTTCAATGCTTTCTCCAGATGGAGTTATGAACATGATACTTAAAAATTTACATATCATAAAAGAACCAATTTTGTTTTTAGGTGAACCAAAATACTTCTGGTGGGTAGTAACCTTTTCAGATATATGGAAAGAATTAGGATGGAATTCAATTATATTTTTAGCTGCCATTACATCTATAAATCCAGAACTATATGAAGCTGCAACTGTTGATGGGGCAGGAAGACTTAAGAAGATATGGCACATAACTATTCCAGGTATTATGCCAACAGTTGTATTAATTCTTATTATGACAATAGGTAATATAATTAATATTGGTTTTGAAAAGCAATTTTTACTTAGAACTGCTGCTGTAAGAGATGTTTCAGATGTACTTGACTTATATATACTTCAATATGGTATAGGGACCTTTAGGTTTTCATTTGGTACAGCAGCTGGTCTATTTAAATCTGTGATAAGCTTAACATTATTATTTACAGCAAATTGGATTAGTAAAAAGACTACTGGTTATAGAGTAGTATAAAAAATAGATTGGCAGGTGAACAAAGTGAAGACCACAACTAGTGATAAAATATTTAATATTATTAATAACATGCTTATGTTGTTGTTAGTAATTATTACATTGTATCCATTTTTATATGTGTTAGCTGTATCATTAAATGATCCTTTTGATGCAGTAAAAGGTGGAATAACAATATTTCCAAGAAAATTTTCTTGGGTAAATTATAAAGAAATAGTAAGTTATCCAAATATACTTCATGCTACAATGATTACAGTTTTAAGAACAGTGATAGGAACAATTACAAGTGTTTTATCTACTGCAATGGTTGCTTATGTATTAAGCAGAAAAGACTTTTTAGCTAGAAAAATTGTCACAGCATTATTTATTATAACCATGTATGTTGATGGTGGGATGGTACCTAATTATCTATTAATAAGGTCTCTTGGACTTATGAATAATTTCTGGGTATATATACTACCTGGTATGATAAGTGCTTTTAATATAATTCTCATTAGATCATTTATTGATGAAATACCTGATGATGTTGAAGAATCAGCAATGATAGATGGTGCAAATGATTTACTTATTTTCTTTAGAATAATTTTACCTTTATGCTTACCTGTATTGGCTACTGTTACGTTATTCTCTGCTGTTGGGAATTGGAACTCGTGGTTTGATACATACTTATACTGTGGTGGTAATGAGAAATTATCTACATTACAATATGAGTTACAAAAGATATTATCTAATGCTTCTGCATCATCAACTTTAGATTATTATTCAAACTTAGATCCTAATAGAACTATGAGAGTAACTCCTCAATCCTTAAGAATGGCCATGACTGTTATTGTAACATTACCAATTGTATGTGTATATCCTTTTGTTCAAAAGTACTTTATTAAGGGTATGACACTTGGTGCAGTAAAAAGTTAATATTTTACTGTTTCAAGTGTGATATTTATAAACTATAATTATATTTGGGAGGTATATTTATGAGAAGGAACCTAAGGTTTATTGCACTCCTGATTGCTGTTATATTCACATTTGGAGTTGCAATTGGGAACGTTTATTTGACAGATGCTGCTTCTGCTAAGCTTTATCATCCATTAAAGGTAATGCCTGAAGCAAGCAAACCAATTACATTTACAATGTTTAATGCTGAAACAAATCCAAACGATGATCGCTATCAAAGCCCAGTTGCAAAAGAAATTAAAAGATTAACTGGTGTTACATTGAAGGTTGAGTACAATGTTGATGCTGGTTCACAAAGATTACAGCTTATGGCTGCAAGTGGTGATGTTCCAGATTTACTTTTTGCAAAAGGTGATTTAACTCTTTTCAAAGATGCAAACTTATTAGTCCAATTAGATGATCTAATTAATAAATATGGTCCAAATATAAAGAAAGCTTTTGGAGATAACTTAAAGAGGCTAAAATGGTCAAAGGATGATCCACATATATACGCTTTAGGTATCACAACTGACAATGATGCTTCGTTAGATGTAAATGGTGGTTTTATGCTACAACATAGAGTAGTTATGTCACAAAATTATCCAACAATTAGAACAGTTAAAGATTTTGAAAATGCTATAAGCAAATACTATAAAGCAAATCCACAAACTGATGGAATGCCAACAATACCTCTTACATTAAGTGCTGATAACTGGAGAACTGTAATAAGTGTTACAAATCCTGCTTTCCAAGCAACTGGAGCTCCAGATGATGGTGAACTTTATGTTGATCCAAAGACATATAAAGTTCAATTCCACTATAAGAGACCTGCTGAAAGAGAGTACTTCAGATGGCTTAATCATATGTGGAATGTAGGACTTTTAGATAAAGAAACATTTGTTCAAAAAGACGATACTTATAAAGCAAAAATAGCTAGTGGTAGAGTACTTGCTCTAATAGATGCTGGATGGGCTGTAGGAGAGCCTATTACAGCTTTAAGAAATGCTAAGAAATATGACAAAATGTATGGATACTATCCTGTAACAACAAATACTAAAATATTACAACCGCCACCAGATGTTAGAAAAGGTTATACTGGAGGGTGGGGAGTTTCAATTACTTCAAAATGTAAAGATAAAATAAGAGCTATTAAGTTCTTAGATTGGATGACAACTGAAGATTCAAATATCCTAAGAAACTGGGGTATTGAAAATGTACATTACAAATATGTAAATGGAAAGAGAGTATTCATTGATAGTGTTAAACAACAGAAACTAACTGATCCTACTTTTGGCAAGAAAACTGGTATTGGTGTTTACACATATCCGTTCCCAAGATTACCAAACACATATATAGACAAAACAGGTAATCCAACTACACCTGATATAACAAAAGCTGATATTAGCAAGAACTATACAGATGTTGAAAAGAAAGTATTAAGTGCTTACAAAGTTCAAATATGGAAAGATCTATTCCCAAAACCTGAAACATATCCTGTTAAGGTATGGGGAGATCTTTGGATGCATCAACCAGAAGACAGCGAAATTAAAACTATTGCAAGCAAAACATTTGATTATGCAACACAGAACATTGCTAAAGTTATTATGGCAAAACCAGAGAAATTTGACCAAGCATATACAGATTTCTTAAAAGGATTTGACAAACTAAATGGAGCAAAATATGAAAAAGCTATGGAACAACTTATTAAAGAAAAGATTGAACTTTGGACAAAATAGACTTGCCTTATTAAATAGAAAGGACTATCGTTCTCTATGATAGTCCTTTCTTTAAATTAACGAGGAGTGAGAATATTGAATACCAATTTAGGCTATACATATTCAACTGTTCCTAAAAGATGGGAAGAAGGGTTATTATGTGGTAATGGAACAATTGGAGCACTAATGTTAGGTAAGCCACAAAATGAGAGTATCTATTTAACACATGAAAAACTGTTTATTCCATTATATGAAAAGGAGATATTACCAATTAATCTTGCTCCACATTTGAATAAAATTAGGAATATGCTGTTTGAAGGAAAATACAGAGAAGCTTCTGAGTTTGCTTGGGAATTAGCAAAAAAAGAAGGATACAAGGACCTTGTTTGGACTGATCCTTTTTTTCCAGCTTGTAGCTTAAATATAGAATTTCAAAATGAGAATATTGTTGATTATTCGCGAAGTCTTAACTTCGATACCGGATACGCTGCAGTAAAAATTAAAACAAATAATGGAACAATAAAAAGAAGCCTTTTTGTGTCAAGAAAAAGGAATATTTCTGTTTTACAAATACAGTCAGACTATAAAATAACAGTTCAAATTAGCAAAGGACATCTTAATACACCTGAATATGATAATAGACATAATTTAATTAATGGATTAAAGTATACCATTATAGAATATGATAAAGATATTATTTCAATGAAATGTGCTTTTAAGTATACACAAGGAGGATATATTTGCATTTCTAAAATTGAAGCTGATGGAGTTTTGAAAAATATTGATGAATCGACACAAATAATAGATGCAACAAATATAAAAATATTTACAACTGTTGATGTAAATAATGATATTGAAAACTTAGATAAATCATACTATATAGAATTTTTAAGAAATATACCTAACAATGTTGAGCTATTATTTAATGAACATAAAAGCATTCATAAGACACTTTTTGATAGAGTATCTTTTAATATATCGAAATATAGCCAATTTAGCGATAGTTCAATTTATTTAGACTCAAAAAAAGGTATTATTAATAATAAGTTTATAGAAAAAATCTTCAATGCAGGAAGATATGCAATTATTTCAAGTTGCGGTGATTATCCGCCTGTGTTGCAAGGTATTTGGACAGGAATTTATGCTGTTCCATGGTCATCTGATTATACCAATGATGGTAATTTACCAACTGCTATTTTAGGACTACTTCCATTAAATAATGCTGAGTTAATGAAAAGGCTATTGAATTACTATTACAATCTTATTCCTCATATGAGAGAAAATGCAAAGAGGTTATTTGGTTGCAGAGGAATAGTGTTGCCATCAAGAACAAGCACAAAAGGTTATAATTTTCATTTTAATATTGATTGGCCCATTATATATTGGACTGCTGGTGCTGGATGGATTGCAAGATACTTTTATGATTACTGGTTATATACGCAGGATAATAATTTCTTTTTAGATAGAGTATTACCTTTTATGAAAGAAGTAGCAGAATTTTATGAAGATTTTATGATTGAAGATAAACATGGTAAATGGATGTTTATACCATCTTACTCTCCAGAAAATACTCCACTAAACAGTAATTCTCAAACAACAATTAATGCAACAATGGATATTGCTGTTGCAAAAGAGGTTTTTAGTAATCTTATTGAAGGTTGTTCAACCCTTGGCATAGAAACAGAAAATATAATTAAGTGGAAAAGAATTTTAGAAAAGATGCCTAAGTATCAAGTTAATGAAGATGGTGCTTTAAAGGAATGGTGTTATGACTTTGTAGACAATTACGATCATAGACATGCATCCCATCTTTATCCTACTTTTTATTGCATTGATAAAGATTTAATAAAAGATAATTTAATAGAAGCAGCTAAAAAGGCATACAGGTTAAAAAAACAATTTAAAAACAAAGAAGAAGGTATAATGGCATTTGGATTAATACAGGTAGGTATGGCTGCTGCACATTTAAAAGATTCTGAAATGGTTGAAGAAATTATATATAAATTGGCAAAAGATTATTACTATGAGAATTATGCATCTTCACACGATGCAGGGCCTTCACTTTTTAATACAGATATTTCTGGTGGTCTTCCTGCACTTATAGTAGAATGTATTGCTCAAAGTTATACTCAGCAAGATGAATATGATAAAATAGAGTATTTTGTTTTAGAAGTATTACCAATTAAAATAACAAAATGGTCTGATGGAAAATTAAAAGGGCTTAAGACAAGAGGAAATTTCGAAGTAGATATTGAATGGGAGAATCATAAGTTAAAGCATTTATTAATAAAAAATAATTCTTTAAATAAATTAAAGATTGTATATGAAAATAAAGAAATAATTATTAATAATACAACAAAAGAAGTAATATTAACACATGATAGTTTTGGTATATAATAAACTAAACTGTATATGAGGAGGAAAGACAAATGAAATTTACTGATGGTTTTTGGCTTATTAAGCAAGGTGTGAGTGTGAATTATGCAGCCTGCGTATATGATTATGAACTATATGATGATTCAGTTGTTCTTTATGCACCGTGTTCAAAGATTTATCATAGAGGTCAAACATTAGGTGGACCAGTTATTACTGTTAAACTATCTTCTCCAGCACCAGAGGTAATAAAGGTCCAAGCATTTCATTTCAAAGGAATAAAAGATCAGGATAAATCATATTTCAAAATTAATGAACAAAAAAATCATAAAGTAGAAGTTAAAGATTTTGATGAATATATTTTTATGAAGACTGGAAACTTAAGTGTTAAAATAAAAAAATCAGATTGGCATGTAGAATTTTTCAATGGAGAAGAAAAGATTACTGATTCAGGATGGCGAAATCTCGCATATGTGATTGATGAAAATAAATCAACATATATGTGTGAACAATTAGCTTTAGGTGTTGGTGAATATGTTTATGGCTTGGGCGAAAGATTTACACCATTTATAAAAAACGGACAAGTTGTGGATATATGGAATGCTGATGGCGGTACAGCTTCTGAACAAGCATACAAAAACATACCATTTTATGTATCCAATAAAGGTTATGGTGTTTTTGTAAATTCATCATCAAAGGTATCATTTGAAGTAGGATCTGAAAAGGTTGAAAGAGTTTCATTTAGTGTTCCAGGAGAATATCTTGAATATTTTGTTATTAATGGGCCAACCATAAAGGAAGTGTTAAAAAGATATACAGATCTAACTGGTAAACCTTCATTACCACCAGCATGGTCATTTGGTCTTTGGCTCACAACATCATTTATTACAAGTTATGATGAGAAAACAGTTAATAGCTTTATTGATGGTATGTTTGAAAGAGATATACCTTTACATGTATTTCATTTTGATTGCTTCTGGATGAGAGAGTATCAATGGTGTGATTTTGAATGGGATTGCAGATATTTCCCAGATCCACAGGCTATTTTGAAAAGGCTAAAAGAGAAGGGGCTAAAGATTTGTGTTTGGATAAACCCATATATTGGTCAAAAATCAAAGCTATTTGATGAGGGCATGAAAAATGGTTACTTACTAAAAAGACCAAATGGTGATGTATGGCAATGGGATTTATGGCAACCTGGAATGGCAATAGTAGATTTTACAAATCCTGATGCTTGCAAATGGTTTTCTGATAAACTAAAAAGGCTTGTAGATATGGGAGTAGATTGTTTTAAAACAGATTTTGGTGAAAGAATACCTACTGATGTTGTTTACTTTGATGGTTCTGATCCTGAAAAGATGCATAATTATTATACATTCTTATATAATAAAGTGGTTTTTGAAACATTACAAGAAAAATTAGGAAAAAATGCACTGGTATTTGCGAGATCTGCAACTGTTGGTGGACAGCAATTTCCTGTTCACTGGGGTGGAGATTGTACAGCAAGTTATGATTCAATGGCGGAAAGCCTAAGAGGTGGGTTATCTCTTTGTTTATCAGGTTTTGGTTTCTGGAGCCATGATATAAGCGGATTTGAAAATACAGCAACACCAGATTTATATAAAAGATGGGTTGCATTTGGACTTTTATCATCACATAGTAGACTTCATGGAAATTCTTCATATAGAGTCCCTTGGCTCTTTGATGAAGAAGCAGTTGATGTTTTAAGATTCTTTACAAAACTAAAATGTAGACTTATGCCTTACTTATTTACTGTTGCCAATGAAGCAGCACAAAAAGGTATTCCAATGATGAGAGCAATGATTTTAGAGTTCCAAGATGACCCAACATGTGCTTACCTCGATAGGCAATATATGTTAGGAGATTCATTATTAGTAGCTCCAATATTTAATGAAAAGGGAGATGTAACATATTATCTGCCAGAAGGCAGATGGGTAAATCTAATTACAAACCAATTGGTGATAGGTGGTTCATGGAAAAAGGAAAATCATAATTACCTTAGTTTACCATTGATGGTAAGAGAAAATAGTATAATTGCTTTTGGCAATGATGAATACCATGTAGATTATGATTACACAAATAATATTGAATTTCATGTATTTGAATTAGATGAGAATGTTACTATTGAGAAGGCTATTTATAATACAAAAGCTGAAGTTGAACAAACAATAAAATTAGACAAGAAAGGTAATAGTATTGAAATAAAGGTATCAAACACTTCTAAACCATGGAGTGTTATTTTAAGAAGAATTGATAATGTAAAGAAAGTTTCTGGAGCAGAGGTTATTAAAACTGAGTTAGGTGTTAAGTTAATTCCAAGCAAAAATGCAACATCTATTTCTGTTGAATTATAATATAATATGCTTAATTTTAAAAAGCTACCCAATGTAAGAAGGGTAGCTTTTTCATGTATTATTCATTTATTATTTCTTTTTTATTTGTTATAATTTAATTAAAAAAACTATATTTTTTATTTACAATTGATAATTTTATCAATATATTTTTCAGGAGGATATCTGTTTGATTAATATATTAAATAATATGAATATGAAAAAGAAGATAATCTTAATTTTTATTATAAGTGCATTTATTCCACAAATTATAATGGATACAATTTATTACATAACACTTAGGAATAACTTACTTGAAAATGAAATAAAGGATGCTAAAAAAAATGTTTTTGATGTTCGAAATGCTGTTACCCAAATGATAAATACTTCAATTGATGTTTCAAATAAGTTGTATTTAGATAAGGATCTATTAAATATAATGTCAACTAATTATTCCAACTTTATTAAATATTATGATGATATAATGAACTATAACGAAATAACAAATCTTTTAATTATTTATAAAAATGCATTGAAAAATATAAGAATTTATAGTTTTAATAAAACAAATCTAAGTTCAGGACAAATACTTCCGGTTGATAATTTTATAACCAATCAACAATGGTTTAAAGAAGCTATAAAAAACGATGGAAAGATTTCATTTCAGTTAGTATATGATAATGATCCAATAAGACCTACATATTATTTAAGCTTAGTAAGACTTATTAAAAATAGCTATGGAGAAAGATTAGGCGTAATGAATATTTACCTCAATATAGATGAATTAAGACAGATTTTATCACAAAATGACCAAACCCTAATCGCATTTAATAATGGAACAATTGTAGGCTCCAAAGATAATTTACTTATAAATAAAAAGATGAATATTATTTCTAAAAATAAAAATGGTACATATAACATAACAATTGGAAATATAAATTTATTAGCAATTATTGATTCTATAGAGATAACATATGATCCTAATGATAATATAAAAGTTATTTCATCATTTCCCATTAAGGTTATTAATCAAAAAGTAAGTAGAGCAATGACAAAAAATACAGTAATAATAATATTAAATATAATTATTTCACTGATATTATTTTTAATTTTTTCTAATATGATAACATCAAGGGTTAATATATTAAATAAGAAGGTAAATCAAATTGCAAAAGGAAATTTGGATATTGAACTTTCACTGATGGGAAATGACGAAATAGGTGAATTATCAAATAACATAAGCAATATGGCAAAAAGCTTAAAAAAGCTTATTGAAGAAGTATATATTGCTAATATGCAAAAACATGAACTATTATCAAAACAAAAAGATATTCAACTACAAGTTTTGAGTAATCAAATGAATCCTCATTTTCTATTTAATACACTTGAGGTAATTAGAATGATGGCTATTTGCAGTGAAAATAATGATGTATCTAATGCTATTTATTTACTTTCAAACTTGCTTAGAAAAAGTTTAAATATGCCACATACTTTAATTACTATTGATAAAGAACTTGAGATATTGCAAGAATATTTGAAAATACAAAAAATTAGATTTGCAAACAGAATACAATACATATTAAACTATTCACAAGATATATTGCAATATAAAATACCACCATTTACATTACAACCTATTGTTGAAAATAGTATTGTTCATGGTATTGAAAACAAATTAGGAATTTCAACTATAGTTATTTCATTAATAGATAAAAATGATGGACTTTATATAACAGTTGAAGATAATGGAATTGGTATTGATGAAGAAAAATTGAAACATATAAAAGAGCTTATAGATATAGATTATTCTAAAGAGGAAAATCCTAAATTTATTGGAATACGAAATATATTTCAAAGATTAAAACTATATTATGGGGATGATTTTGAATTTAACATAGAAAGTCAAAAAGATATTGGAACCAAGGTATCCTTATTTTTACCTAAGAGGTGATTATATTTGTTAAGAGTAATGGTTGTTGAAGACGAGCCAATGATTGTAGAAGGTCTTAAAAAAATCATAGAATCAAATGGAAATTTTAAAGTAGTTGATACTGCATATGATGGTGTAAATGGACTTGAAAAGATTATTATACATAATCCTGATGTATGTGTTGTAGATATAAAAATCCCTGGCATTGATGGACTTAAGCTTATAGAAGAAGTTAAAAAAAGGCAAATAAATACTAAGTTTGTTATTTTATCTGGTTATTCTGATTTTAAATTTGCTCAAAAGGCAATAGAATATGGTGTTGTTGCCTATTTATTAAAACCTGTAAATGCTGAAATTTTAATAAATCACTTAAATAAGATATACTCAGAGATAAATAAGCAAAAAAATCTTTTAAATAGCATAAATCTTGCAAAAGATAAGGTTTTAGAAAATTTAATTACAAATAGTCAGCACTCGATTGACATAAGTGTGCTCAATAATATATATAATCTTAATCTCCCCTGGGAGAAATACCAGATTGCTTTGGTTCAAATATCTACAATGTCACTACTTAATAATGTTACTGATAATATTCAGCATAAAATCACGCAGATAAAAGATGTAATTGACAAATTTCTCAAAAAATACGATATAGGATATACCCTAATTTTAAAAAATAATATATGTATCTTATTCAAAAACTTTTGGTATCCATTTAACAGCAGAACTTTTAACCTCTTAAAGAATCAGATAAAAAGCACCTTCAAAGAGGAAGTAGTTCTGTCTGTTGGAAGACCTGTGGACCATTATTCTGAAATTTATCTTTCATTAAAAGATGCTCAAATGCTTCTTGGTAAGAATTTTCTATATGGGTATAAGGGTATTATTTATATTTGGGATGATCACTACCAAGAAACTCAAACATCAATTTTACCTGAAGATTTATTAAAGAAACAAGTAAAGATAGCAATAGAATTAGGAAATTTCATTCAATTAAATGACTGCATTGAGAATTTATCAAAGAATTTTATGCATACCAATATGTCAGAGGAAGAAATAAAATCTCATTTTTTAAATATTTATATTGAGATATTAAACCAATTAACTAATGTTAATATTATTGAGAAAGAACAGTTGGATAGTTATTTAAGCCCTATTGAATTAAGAAAGTTTTATTTATGCGAAAATATGGTGGAATTAAAAGGCCTATTGAAATATTTATTTAGCAGCATAATTGAAGAGAACCATCAAACTCAAAATGAAAATATAAAAGATAAAATAGAAGAATATATACAAAAAAACTATAATAGCGATGCTAAACTGGATACAATTGCAAAGATTTTTGGGTATAATTCTTCATATTTCAGTAAACTTTTCAAAAGATTATTTGGAGAAAATTATACAACGTATATTGATAAAATTAAGATAGAAAAGGCTAAACAATTTTTAATACAGGGATATAAAGTATATGAAGTTGCAAAAAAAGTAGGATATGATGATGTTGATTATTTTTGCTCAAAATTCAAAAAATATGTAGGAATACAACCAAGTAGCTTCAAAAGTAAAATAGAAAGTAAATAAACAAGGCTACCTAAAATTTATAGGTAGCCACTTTTTTATATAGTTAAAATCAATACATCTTTAGCAGCTAAACATATTTCACCAGATATTTTTTGTTCAGATAACATATTGTAATATTCTTTATCAAGGTTTATTTTGATTTCATAATCATTATGATTTATTACAAAAATAAAATATACATTTTCATACTGCCTTTTGGTAACTTCAACACCATCTGGTACATATAGTATAGGTTTGATGTTCAACGAATTTAAATAATAATCAAATAATTTGTCTAAAAATTCTTCGCTTGGTTTTGTTCCAATATATACTGCTTTTCCATTACCAAATGTATTTTCAGTTACAGCTGGTGTATTTTTATAAAAATCTTTGCCATAAGTAGCTAAAACATTAGCACCTTCAAGATTAATTACATCGCATATAGTTGAACATTCAAACTCACCATTAAAATCTAATGATGGATTATTTACAATAATTGAATTTTTCATATCAGGATAAAGTGAATCAATTTCTTCCACCCATATACCAAGTATTTTTCTTAGCCAGCCAGGATAACCACCTAAAACAATTAAATCATTTTCATCAACAAGCCCAGATAAGTAAGTTGTGATTAAGTAACCGCCACTTGCAACATATTGTTCTATCTTTTTTGAAATATCTTCATTCATCATATATAAAAGTGGTGCAACAATCAGAGAATATTTCGACAAATCACTTCTTGGATTAATGATATCAACCTGTATATTCTTTTTGAAAAATGATTTATAGAAATACTCTACGTGTTGCGAATACCTGATAGAGTTATTTGGACCTAATGAATATTCTAAAGCCCACCAGTTTTCCCAATCAAAAAGTATTGCTACTTTTGCATCAATTTTTGAATCAATTATTTTATTAAGCTTTTTGAGTTCTTCACCAAGCTGCTTTAGTTCTCTGCCGCTTCTTGTATTTTCATGCATTACATGTGGAACCATTGCAGAATGGAATTTTTCAGCAGAGCCTCTTGCTTGTCTCCATTGGAAAAACATAACCGAATCTGCTCCATGTGCTACTGCTTGGTAACTATATAATCTCATTACACCTGGGCGTTTTAAAGAATTATATGTTTGCCAATTAACCTGATTTGGAGATTGCTCCATCAGTAAAAAAGGCTGCCCATCTTTAAGCCCACGCATTATATCGTGCTGAAAGGCAATGCTTGAAGGATGATCTTTTATTGTGGGGTAGCAATCCCATGAAACAACATCCATTTCTTTAGCCCATTTATAATAATTTAATGGTTTATAATCCCTCATTAAATTTGTTGTTATAGGTGTATCAGGCATATATTTTCTTATTGATTCTTTTTCAATTTTGAAAAGGTTTAAAAGGCTATCAGACATAAATCTATTATAATCAAGTGATAATGCCTGCATACATGTAACAGTTCCTAAAAGGGTTACATGTTCATTTAAAAATGAAGGAACAACAATTTCGTCAAAATCATAAAATGTTCTTCCCCAAAAGCTTGTATACCACTTTTCATTTAGATTTTCAATTGTTTTATATTTGTCTTTAAGCCATTCTCTAAAAGCCTTTTCACACTTTTCACAGTAGCAGTATGGGCCATATTCGTTGCTTATATGCCAGAGTAAAATAGAAGGATGATCTTTATAATGTTTTGCCATTTCTTCTGCTACTCTTCTTACTGCTTCTTTCATAACAGGGCTATTTGGGCAATAGTTTTGTCTTGCACCATGCTTTCTTTGTCTTCCATATTCATCAACAGGTAATATTTCTGGATATTTTTTCGAAAGCCATGCTGGTTGAGCAGCTGTAGGTGTTGCTAATACTGTATATATTCCATTTTCATATAATAAATTTATAATTTTATCAAGCCATTCAAAATCAAACCTATCCTCTTCTGGTTGTAATTTTGCCCATGAGAAAACTGGAAATGTTGCAGCATTTACATTAAAGTATTTCATGAGTCTAATGTCTTCATTTAATATTTCTTCAGGCCATTGATCAGGATTGTAATCCCCGCCATACAAGAATTCTTTTAATTTAATATTAGCCATAATTATTCCTCCTTTCTTTTTGACAACTAAATTTTATTATATGCTTTTATATTTCACAATCTAATAATCTTAATATTTATATTGTATTTTTAAGTTATTTGCTTGACATTAGAAAAACCTTACATTATAATTTTGAATATAAAAATGTTTGAATATCAAAATAATTTTATGCATAAATTTTAAATAAATAATAATTAAGTTAATTAATGTCTGAGGTGAAATAATGGATAGAAGCTATAACATTCTTAATCATTTGTTGGTAGATATTTTTAATGACATTCTTCAAATAGAGCAAAATGCCCTAAAAAATAATGAAATAGGTGAACTATCTATTACTCAAATTCATACAATTGAGGCAATTGGAAGAGGAAAAGAAAAGACAATGAGTGAAATAGCAAAGTCTTTAGAAGTTACTGTAGGAACACTGACAATAATGATTGATAGCCTTATTAAAAAAGGTTACGTTGAAAGAAAAAGAAAAGAGGATGACAGAAGGGTTGTTCTTGTGAAACTTACAAAAAAAGGTGAAGCGGTATATTTATTACATGAAATGTTTCATAGAGAAATGATTAGGACAATAATTGATGGATTAAATGATGAAGAAGAAAAGGTATTAATTAATGCTTTAGAAAAATTAAAAGAGTTTTTCAGAAGCAAATATAATTTAACAAAAGGGAAAGAGTGAGAATTATGAAGGAAGTAAAAATAATTTCAACAGGAAGTTATGTACCAGAGAATATAATTGATAACAATTTTCTTTCAAATATAGTTGAAACAAGTGATGAATGGATAACTTCAAGAACAGGAATAAAGCAAAGAAGAATTTCAAAGGATGAAAACACCTCAGATATTGCTTATAAGGCAGCACTTAAGGCGATAGAAAAAGCAAATATTGATGTTTTGGATATTGAAAATATTATTGTTGCAACAATTACACCCGATTCATTCTCACCCTCTGTTTCTTGCATTGTTCAAGAGAAACTTGGAGCAAAAAATGCTTCATGCTTTGATGTAAATGCTGCATGTACTGGACTTATATATGGTATTTCAATAGCATGGGCATTAATTAAATCAGGCCTTTATAAAAATAGCCTTGTTATTGGAGCTGAAGTATTATCAAAGATTATTGATTGGAAAGACAGAAATACTTGCGTTTTATTTGGAGATGGAGCATCTGCAGTATTTTTGTCAGCATCTGAACAAAAGGGTATAATATCAACTTTTATAATGTCAGACGGCCAAAAAGGTAATGCTATAAAAATACCTGCATTACCAGTTGAAAATATTATTACAGGTTTTGTTGAAAAACCTCAATGTAAAATTTCAATGGATGGAAGGGAGGTATATAGATTCGCAACTGATGTAATGGCTAAAAGTATAGAAAAGGTATTAGAAAATTCAGGATTAAATATTGAAGATATTTCTCTTATTATTCCTCATCAAGCTAATATAAGAATTATTGAATATGCTGCTGACAAACTAAAAGTTTCAAAAGATAAATTTTATATAAACATTGATAAATACGGTAATACTTCAGCAGCAAGTATTGGGATTGCACTTGATGAAGCCTTTGATGAAGGCAGGATAAAATCAGGAGATAATATTATTCTTGTTGGTTTTGGTGGAGGACTTACTTGGGGAGCTACATTGATTAAAGTATAGATTTAAAATAAAAAATTGAAAGGAGATTTTTAAAATGGTTTTTGAAAAATTAAGTGAGATTATAGCAAATAAATTAAATATAGATAAAGAAGAAATAACTTTAACAAAAACATTTGAGGATTTAGGTTTAGATTCTTTAGATATAGTTGAAATTGTTATGGAAATTGAAGATGCTTTTGGAATAGAGATTGAGGAAGATAAAAACTTTGGCAATGTAGGAGATTTAGTTAAGTATATAGAAGAAAAGCTCCAATAATTTAATATGGGGTGTTATTGATATGATTAAATCAAGAATTTGTGAATTAATTGGAATAAAATACCCTATTTTTCAAGGGGGTATGGCATGGGTAGCTGATGCAATCTTAGCATCAGCTGTATCTAATGCTGGAGGCTTAGGAATAATAGCAGCAGGAAATGCACCAGCTGATTATGTTAGAAATGAAATAAAAAAAGCAAAAGAATTAACTAAAAACCCAATTGGTGTTAATATAATGCTTTTAAGCCCTTACGCTGATGAGGTCGCTAAAATAGTTATAGAAGAAAAAGTAGAGGTTGTAACAACAGGTGCAGGTAATCCATCAAAGTATATAAATATGTGGAAAGAAAATGGCATAAAAGTAATACCTGTTATTCCATCTGTTGCTCTAGCTAAAAGGGTTGAAAAGTATGGAGCTGATGCTATTATAGCAGAAGGTGGAGAATCTGGTGGGCATGTTGGAGAACTTAATACTATGGCATTAATACCACAGGTTGTTGATAATGTTTCAATTCCTGTTATTGCAGCTGGTGGAATAGCAGATGGTAGAGGAATTGCTGCTGCATTTATGTTAGGTGCAGAAGGGGTTCAGATGGGTACAAGATTTTTGGTGTCTCATGAGTGTAATATTCATAGAAACTACAAAGATCTTGTTTTAAAGGCCAAAGATACTGATACTGTTGTAACAGGTAGATTTACAGGACATCCTGTTAGAGTTCTTCATAATAAACTTACAAGAAAAATGCTTCAGTTAGAAAAAGAGGGCTGTAGCATAGAGCAATTTGAGGAGATTGGTAAAGGTAGCCTTCAAAAAGCAGTCAAAGATGGCGACTTAGAAAATGGCTCATTTATGGCAGGACAAATTGCAGGACTTGTAAATAAGGAACAAACATGTAAAGAGATAATAGATGAAGTAATAAGTGAGGCAGAAAAAATTATTAAAAAGCAATATGAAAGGTTATATAATCTAGAAGTTATTTAATATGGAGGATATGTATGTCTAAAATAGCTTTTTTATTTCCTGGTCAAGGTGTTCAAAATATAGGAATGGGTAAAGAGATTATTGAAAATTTTGATGTAGCCAATAAATTGATTGATGAAATTTCTGAATATTCAAATATTAATTTAAAAAAACTCTTGTTTTCAGGTCCAATTGATGAATTAAATAAAATAAAAAATACACAACTTAGCATCTTTGTTGTAAGTTTAGCTTGTTTTAAGGTTTTAGAAGAAATAGGAATAAAGCCAGATGTTAATGCAGGGTTTAGCTTAGGTGAATATACTGCTTTAACTGCTTCAGATGTTTTTGATTTAAAAACAGCAGTTGAAATATTAGAAATTCGTGGAAGACTTTTATCTGAGACCTTTTCAGACTCTCAATATGGTATGATGGCAGTTTTGGGAATGAGTAGAGAAAAGATAGAAGAAATAATAAATAAAGTTGATGTTGGATTTGTAGCTATTGCTAACATAAATTGTCCACAACAGATAGTTATTGCAGGTGAAAAAGTAGCATTAGAAGACGCAAGTAAAGAATTAATCAATAATGGAGCCAAAAGGGTTTTAGCACTTTCTGTTCAGGGTGCTTTTCATACAAGTTTATTAGAAAATGCTTCAGTAAAGTTAAAAGAAGAACTTAATAAGTTTAAAATAAATAGACCTAAAATACCAGTTATCGCAAACGAAACTGGCGATTATATTGAAGAGGATATAATTAATTCTTTAAAAAATCAATTAAAAAGTCCTGTTCTTTGGGAGCAAAGTATAAATAAGCTTATTAAAGAAGGATTTGATACATTTATTGAAGTAGGTCCAGGTAAAGTTTTAAGTGGATTTGTCCGTAAGATAAATTCTGATGTTAATGTTTATAATGTAGAAGATATAAAGTCTTTAGAAAAGACTTGTAAAATATTGGGGGTAAATAAATGCTAAAAGATAAAGTTGCATTAATTACCGGTTCTTCAAGAGGTATAGGTAAGGCAATTGCAATAAAACTTGCTTCAGAAGGTTGTAATGTAGCATTAAATTATAGAAGTGATAACTCATCTATTGAAGAATTAGAAAATGAATTAAAGAAATTTAATATAAAAACTATAAAAGTGAAAGCTGATGTAAGTAATTTTGATGAATCAAAACAACTTATACAAAGTGTTATAAATGAGTTTAATAGAATTGACATTTTAGTCAATAATGCTGGAATAACAAAGGATAATTTGATTTTAAGAATGAATGAAAAGGAATTTGATGATGTAATTAATATTAATTTAAAAGGAGCCTTTAACTGCATTAAACATGTTTCAAGATACATGATAAAACAGGAATATGGTCGAATAATTAATATTTCATCAATAGTAGGTATAATTGGTAATATTGGCCAAGCTAATTATTCTGCTGCTAAAGCAGGCTTAATTGGTCTTACAAAAACAATTGCCAAAGAGTTAGCTTCAAAAAATATAACAGTGAATGCAGTTGCACCAGGTTTTATTAAAACTGATATGACACAAAAATTACCTGATAATATAAAAGAAAAATTTTTAGAGCATATCCCATTAAAAAGGTTTGGAGAACCAGAAGAAGTTGCTAATCTTGTTTCTTTTCTTGCCTCAGACTTATCATCATATATAACTGGTCAGGTTATTTGTATTGATGGTGGATTGAGTATGTAAAAAAATATCATACAGGGTGATGAAGATGAAAAAAAGAGTTGTAATAACAGGTATAGGTGCTATAACTCCACTTGGTAATTCAGTAGAAAAAACATGGGAAGGTATAAAAGAAGGTAAATGTGGAATAGATTTTATAAAAAGTTTTGATGTAGAAAATTTTAAAGTAAAGATTGCAGCTGAGGTAAAAGAGTTTGATCCAGGTAAATTTATAGATTTAAAAACAGCAAAAAGAATGGATAGATTTACTCAATTTGCTGTTGCAGCTGCTAAAGAGGCAATTGAGGATTCTAACATTAATTTAGAAAAAATAGATAAATATAGAATGGGTGTTGTTATAGGCTCTGGAATTGGAGGGCTGTCAACTATTGAAAAGGAGCATAAGGTTTTATCTGAAAAAGGGCCATCAAGAGTATCACCATTGTTTGTTCCTATGGCTATAATAAACATGGCTGCAGGAAATGTAGCTATTATGTTTGGTGCAAAAGGTGTTTGTTCATCAACTGTTACTGCTTGTGCCTCAGGAACAAATGCTATTGGAGATGCTTTTAGATTAATTCAATATGACCAAGCAGATATAATAATTGCAGGTGGTTCAGAAGCACCGATAACTCCCCTTGCTCTTTCTGGGTTTATTAATATTACAGCACTTACAAATAGTAATAATCCAGAAAGGGCTTCTATTCCTTTTGATTTAAACAGAAGTGGTTTTGTTTTAGGAGAGGGTGCTGGCATAGTTATCTTAGAAAGCCTTGAACATGCTTTAAAAAGAGGGGCTAAGATTTATGCAGAGGTTGTTGGATATGGTTCAACATGTGATGCATATCATATAACAGCTCCAGACCCAGAAGGAGAAGGTGCATGTATGGCAATGGAGCTTGCAATAAAAGATGCAGGAATTAAAAAAGAAGAGGTTTCTTATATAAATGCTCATGGCACAAGTACTCCATTAAATGACAAAATTGAAACACAAGCTATCAAAAAAACTTTTGGAGACTATGCATATAAAATACCAGTAAGTTCCACAAAATCTATGACAGGACACCTACTTGGTGCTGCAGGTGCTATTGAAGCTATAATTACTGCAAAATCTATTCATGAGGGTTTTATTCCTCCAACAATAGGCTATAAAGATAAAGACCCAGAATGTGATTTGGATTATGTTGCTAATAATGGAAGAAAAAAAGAAATTAATTATGCAATGTCAAACAATTTTGGTTTTGGTGGACATAATGCAGTTCTACTTTTAAAAAAGTGGATTGATTAGAGGTGAAAAAATGGATTTAAAAAGTATCATAGATCTCTTGCATGAAATGTCAGATTCCAATTTGACATCATTAGAGATTATAATGCCTGATTTTACAATCAAAATGGCAAAAGATGGAGAAACAAAGACAAGTATTGTAAAAACTAGTCAAGAAGAAAAATATATTGAAATAGTAAATACAGATACAAAAAAGCAAACAACTCAAAATGAAATAGATGAAAATTTACATTTAATAAAATCACCAATTGTTGGTACATTTTATAGATCTCCTGCACCTGGACAAAAGCCATTTGTTCAAGTAGGTGATAAAGTTAAAAAAGGTGACATACTTTGTATTATTGAAGCAATGAAATTAATGAATGAAATAGAGAGTGATGTGGATGGAGAAGTTGCAGAAATATTAGTTGAGAATGAACAAATGGTAGAATATGGGCAAGTTTTGATAAAAATAAGGGTATAAGGGGTTAGATAGTATGATCAAAGTGGATGAAATAATGAAAATTATACCACACAGATATCCTTTTTTACTTGTTGATAAGGTTGAGATAATTAATGAAGGTGAAAAGGTAGTAGGATACAAAAATGTTACAATAAATGAACCCTTTTTCCAAGGACATTTTCCAAATCAACCTATTATGCCCGGAGTTCTTATAATTGAAGCTATGGCTCAAGTTGGTGCAGTTGCAATATTATCAATTGAAGAGAATAAAGGTAAAATTGCATATCTTACAGGTATTGATAAAGCAAGATTTAGAAAAAAGGTTTTACCAGGGGACACTTTGAGATTTGAAGTTGAGATAATAAGGAAAAAAGGACCAATTGGGGTTGCTAAAGCCATAGCTTTTGTTGATAAGGATAAGGTTTGTGAGGCTGAAATATCCTTTGTAATTGGTTTATAGGGGTGTAAGTTTATGTTTAAAAAAATCTTAATTGCTAATAGAGGTGAAATTGCAGTAAGAATTATTCGGGCTTGCCGTGAGCTTGGAATACAAACAGTTGCTGTCTATTCAGAAATAGACAAAGAAGCATTACATGTTCATTTAGCAGATGAAGCAGTATGTATTGGACCAGCAAAATCAAAAGATAGCTATATGAACATGGAAAATATAATAAGTGCAACTGTTTTAAAGGGTGCTGAAGCTATTCACCCAGGTTATGGATTTTTATCAGAAAACCCTACTTTTGCTAAGCTTTGCGAAGAATGTAACATTAAATTTATTGGACCAAGTTATGATGCAATAGATAAAATGGGCAATAAAACAAATGCAAGAAAGATAATGAAAAAAGCAGGGGTACCAGTTGTACCTGGTTCTGAAGACAAAGTAAATGATATAAATGAAGCAATTGAAATATCTGAAGAAATTGGATATCCAGTTATGCTAAAAGCTGCTGCTGGTGGTGGTGGAAGAGGTATAAGAGTAATAAATAACAGAGAAGAATTAATTAAAGTATTTGAAATGGCAAAAAATGAAGCACAGAATGCATTTAAAGACGGAAGTATGTACATTGAAAAATTAATTGAAAATGCAAAACATATAGAGATTCAAATATTAGCTGATGAATTTGGCAATGTATTATATTTAGGTGAAAGAGATTGCTCAGTTCAAAGAAGAAACCAAAAAGTAATTGAGGAAGCCCCATCACCAATTATGACTCCCATTTTAAGGAAAGAAATGGGGGAAAGTGCAGTTTTAGCTGCAAAGGCTGTTAACTATAAAAATGCAGGAACTATTGAATTTTTAGTAGATAGTACTGGCAAATACTACTTTATTGAAATGAATACAAGAGTTCAGGTTGAACATCCAATTACAGAAATGATAACTGGCATTGATATTGTTAAAGAGCAAATTAAAATTGCTGCTGGACAAAAGCTAAGTATCAAACAAGAGGATATAAAACTTAATGGACATTCAATAGAATGTAGAATAAATGCCGAAGATGTTGATAAGGATTTTAGGCCATCACCAGGTAAAATTGAGTTTTTATATATGCCAGGTGGCCCTGGAGTTCGTATTGATAGTGCTATATATCAAGGGTATTCAATTCCACCCACTTATGATTCTATGATAGGAAAACTTATTGTACATGCAAATGATAGACAAGAAGCAATAGAAAGAATGAAAAGAGCATTATATGAATTAGTTGTTGAAGGTGTAAAAACAAATATTGATTTGCATTTTAAGATTTTAAATAGTGAGGAATATTTAGATGGTAAATATACCACTGCTTTTTTGTCTAATTTTTTAAAGAGCCAATAAATAAAATGGCAGGTGTAAATAATGTATAACCCATTCAAAAAAAAGGAATATATTACTGTTCCTAATATTCCCAAAAAACAAGAAAAAGAGGAGCCAAATAAGCCAAATATTCCAAATGGTCTTTGGATAAAATGCCAAAAATGCCAAAAAATAATTCTTAAAGAAGAATTAAAAAATAACTTATTAATATGTCCATATTGTAATTATTATTTTAGAATGGATGCTTTTCAACGAATTGAGTTAATTATTGATAAGAATACATTTATAGAATATGATAAAGATTTGATTTCTGTAAATCCACTTGATTTTCCTGGTTATCAAGAGAAAATTAATAAATTAATTGATGAAACTGGGCTAAAAGAAGCAGTAGTTACAGGGGAAGGCATGATAAATAATTTCCCTTGTTGTATTGCTATTATGGATAGTAGATTTTTAATGGGTAGTATGGGCTCAGTTGTTGGAGAAAAACTAACAAGATTATTTGAAACAGCAACACAAAAAAGATTACCAGTGATTATATTTACAGCTTCAGGTGGTGCAAGGATGCAAGAAGGCATTCTTTCACTTATGCAAATGGCAAAAGTAAGTGCAGCAGTTTATAAACATTCTGAGGCTGGTCTTTTGTATATCTCTGTATTAACTGATCCCACTACTGGTGGTGTTACAGCAAGTTTTGCTATGCTTGGTGATATTATTTTATCAGAACCAAAAGCATTAATTGGTTTTGCTGGTCCAAGAGTTATTGAGCAAACAATTAAACAAAAGCTTCCAGAAGGATTTCAAACAGCAGAATTTTTATTAGAACATGGATTTATCGATGCAATTGTTGAAAGAAAGCACCTTAAAGAAACTCTTGCAAAAATATTAAAAATTCATTCTTTTAGGAGGTAATAAATGACAATAGCAGAGTTTGAAAAAACCTCAAAAGAGATTGAAGGAAAAATTGAGGAACTGAAAAAATTAGCTATTGAAAAGAATATTGATTTTTCAAATGAAATAAATATATTAACCGAAAAATTAAAAAAGATTCAAAAAGAAACCTTTGATAATATTAGTAGTTGGGATAAGGTCCAGATTGCTCGAATGGTTAATAGACCAACAGCACTTGAATACATAGAGCTAATATTTGAAAATTTCATTGAATTTCATGGAGACAGGTATTTTAAAGACGATGCTGCTATTGTCGGAGGAATTGCGTTATTTGATGAGATACCAGTTACAGTGATTGCTCAACAAAAGGGAAGAAATCTAAATGAGAATGTAAAAAGAAATTTTGGCATGCCAAACCCTGATGGTTATAGAAAGGCTTTAAGGCTTATGAAACAAGCTGAGAAATTTAATAGACCTATAATAGCCTTTGTGGATACACCAGGTGCTTTTTGTGGTATTGATTCTGAAGAAAGAGGCCAAGGTGAAGCTATAGCAAGAAATTTATTTGAAATGTCGCATCTTAAAACACCAATTATCTCTGTCATAATTGGTGAAGGAGGAAGTGGTGGGGCATTAGCATTAGCTGTTGCAGATAGAGTATTGATGCTTGAATATGCAATATATTCTATTCTTTCTCCAGAAGGCTTTGCAAGCATTTTATGGAAGGATAGTAGTAAAGCCAAAGAGGCTGCCGAGGTTATGAAAATAACTGCATCAGATTTAAAATCTTTAGGTGTTATTGATAGGGTTATAAATGAACCAATTGGAGGAGCACATAAGGATAAAAATAAAATGGCAAATAGTATAAAAGAAGTATTAAAAGAAGAACTAAATATACTAAAGGATAAAGATATTAAAGCATTAATAAATGAAAGATATATGAAATTTAGAAAAATAGGGGCTTACAGTACAGTTATCCTGTAAACCCCACAAGTTTTTTTATTAAAATGACCTAAATAGATCAAGCATTTTTTTATCAAGCTTATGTCCATAAAAATCAACATAATCTACATCTTGCCTTTGAGAATCCAAGATACCAAATGTTCCTCTAAAATTCCATAAAGCAAAACCAATGTTAAATTCCTTTAATACATCAAATAAATCATTTAACCATGCCAAAACAACATCATGTGGTGTGTGACAATAAGCACCACCCTCGCCACATATTACTCCTATTCCATTCTCAATAAGTTCAGCCCACTTTTTATAGTGGTTATATAAAGTATCTTTATTCCACTCTATGTTTCCATCAAAGAAAGGCCATGTTGGCGTTTTCCAGTCTAATTTAAGATGAACCCATTCAGCTTTAAAGTGGCTAACACCAAAAGGTAAATAACCTCTACAGCTTTGAGCAACTCCAGTGTCTATAAGTTCAGGCATTGGAACATTGCCATATGATAAACCGTCAATCATAATCAATCTATCTGGACTTATTTGTCTTATCTTTTCAACAGTTTTTCTTATAACATTTTCATAGTCTTTTCTTGTCATCTCTTCATCTGATGGGTCTCTTGGTTCATTAATGAGATTAAAGCTTATGTATTTGTTATCAATATCTTTATATCTTTTTGCAAACATTTGCCAATAAAAAATAAATGCGTTCAATGCTTCTCCTGTTTTCCAAAGGTTAAAACTTGGATTTAGTTTTGCATTTACACAATATCCTGGTGCATGATGAATATTTAGATTTACATGGATATTATACTTCTGTCCCCAATAAACAACATTATCAATTTTCTCAATTATTTCTTCCTTGACATTATATAAATCATTTTCACTTGCCCAAGTTTTATAGTTCATAGGTATTCTAACAAAGTTAAAACCCCACTCAGAAATCCATTTAAAGTCGTCTTCTCTAAAATCCCCTTTACTATGTTCGGTAAACAATTCTAATAAATTAAAGCCTTTCCAAAATGGAAGTTTATTTTTCATAAATATTACCTCCCAAAAAGCATTTACTATTATTATGGTTTATGCACTTATGTTTGTCAATAAAAATATTTTTTATTAACCTAATATGTAATAATAATTCACAAAAAATAAATTTATGATAGAATTAATATATAAAAATTAAGGGGGAAGTATTATGTCAAAAATAGGATTACAATTATATTCTCTTAATAATCTCACAAAAAATGATTTTTTAGGGACAATACAAAAAGTAGCTCAAATTGGCTATGAAGGTGTAGAATTTGCTGGATATTTTAATACCAAAGCAAAAGATTTGAAAGAATTTTTGGACAATTCGGGTATTACACCTGCTGCAACACATATAGGTATTGAAAGACTTCAAACTCATCTTCATGAGGAGATTGATTATTGTTTAGAGTTAGGTTGTTATAATATTGTTTGTCCTGCAATACCAGAAAAATATACAAAAAGTATTGAAGGATTAAATAGCTTGGTTGATATATTTAATAATATAGGTGAAAAATGTAAACAAAATAATATAAACTTTTTATTACATTTACATGGCAATGAATTTGGACTTATTGAGAATAAAACATTTTTAGACTTGTTATTTGAAAAGTTAGGCAATATGCTAAAACTTGAGATTGATACATTTTGGGTTGAAAATGCCGGAGTAGATGCATTTGAATTATATAAAAAACTTATTGATAAAACACCATTATTACATCTAAAAGATATGAAAAGCAAAGAAAACAAAAGAGATACCGAAATAGGCTGTGGTGTAATAAAACTTAAAGAAATAGTTAAATATGGTAATAATAAAACTGAGTGGTTTATTGTTGAGCAAGAGGAGTTTGATATTGATCAGTTCGAAAGTATTGAGATTAGTTTAAAAAATATAAAAGGTTGGATTGAATAATTTATAGTTTTATAACTTATACTAAAAGATATTTTGTTTCTAATTTCCACATGGGTAAATGTATTATCTAGATGTATATTATTATACAAATAATAAAAAACCTCCTTCATAAATTTCTGAAATACATATGAAGGAGGTTTAAATTTTTATATACACTTCTTTTTAACCTTTTTGAAAACAAGCTTTTATAAATATTACAAAATATAAAAATTAATTATAAATTATTACATTATACAATGTTATTAATAATACCTATATTTTCACAACAATTGAATTCAAATTGTATTGTAATATGGCTTATACCAAAATGTTCTTTTAACTCATGTTCTATCTCTTCATAAATTTTAGATGTTTCACTAATTAAAATATCAGATTTTAAATTTACATGTGCTTCAAATAATATAGTATTTTCATTTAATCCCCATACATGAACATGATGAATATTTTTGATATTTTCAATCTCTTGTAGTTTTTCTACTATATCTTTAATATTTATATTTTCTGGAGTACCTTGCATTAAAATATTTATTGCTTGTTTTAATATTTCAAAACTTTCTTTTAGAACATACAATCCAATAATAATGGTCAATAAAGGGTCAATCCAATAGCTATTATAATAATAAATAAGTATACCACCTAAAACTACTCCTACTGAAGATAAGGCATCACTAAAAAGATGTAGATAAGCTGATTTCATATTTATATCTTCTTTTGAGCCTTTATGAAGTAAATATGCACCAAGTGTATTTGCAAAAAGTCCAATTAATGCAACCCATATGACAATAACTCCTTTTATTTTACCTGGAGTTATAAATTTAAAATATGCTTCTTTAAACAAAAAGAAAGATATTATAATTAAAACTGTTGAATTAAAAAGTGCTGCAATTATTGTAGAACGTTTATATCCAAACGTTCTTTTTTCATCATTATTTTTTTGTGATATTTTAATAGCAAAGAAACTAACAACAATTGATAGTCCATCACTTAAATTATGAAGTGCATCTGAAATTAGGGATAAACTACCTGAATACAAACCACCTATCACTTCAGCTATTGTTATAATAAAATTTAATATCATTGTAATAAGTAAATTTATTGCTTTGATACTACTATTACTATAGTTGCTATGAATATGGTTATGATTTGACATGAACATTTTTCCTCCTAAAGGTTAAAATTAAGTTTATTATTTTTCATTTATATGAACAAAACCAAGATCTAATATTCCTTTTACATGTTCATCATTTAGTGAATAATAAACAACTTTACCTTCTTTGCGTGATTTAACAAGCCTTGCACTTTTTAATATTCTTAATTGATGTGATACTGCTGATTGGCTTACATTTAGTATTGAAGCTATATCACATACACACATTTCAGATACCAACAATGCCTCTAATATCTTAATTCTTGTAGAATCAGCAAACACCTTAAAAAATTCAGAAAGCTCAAATAACATTTCATCATCAGGGATATTTTTTTGCACTTTTTCAACTATATCATAATGAATTATATTGCATGAACATCTTTCTTCAGACAAAGCACTCACCTCACATTAATATATGAACAATTATTCATATATTAATGTTATCATATTGATATCTTTTTGACAATATATTTTAAAAAATCCTTTCATAATCCTTCTTTTGTCTATTTTATTTTACTTTTATGATGTATAATCTTATATATGTATATCAATAGTATTTACTTAGGGAGTGTTGTTATATATGAGTATATTGCAAAACATTTCTGAATTAGTTCAAAAGGGTAATGCAAAACTTGTTCCTGAGAAAGTTAAAGAAGCTTTATCACAAGGACTATCAGCTGAACAAATTTTAAATGATGGCCTTGTTGCTGCTATGTCAATAGTTGGTGAGAAGTTTAAAAACAATGAGATTTATGTTCCAGAGGTTCTAATTGCTGCAAGAGCTATGAAGGCAGGGTTAGAAATATTAAAACCTATTCTTACCGAAACAGGAGTAAAACCAATAGGAAAAGTTGTTATAGGAACTGTTAAAGGCGATTTACACGATATTGGTAAGAACCTTGTTGCAATGATGATGATTGGAGCAGGGCTTGAAGTTATTGACTTAGGTGTAGATGTATCTGCCGAAAAGTTTTGTAATGCTATAAAAGAACATAATCCACAAATTGTTGCAATGTCGGCATTACTTACAACTACCATGCCTCAAATGAAAACAATTATTGAAAAAATAAAACAGGAAGGTTTAAGAGACAAAGTAAAAATAATGGTTGGTGGTGCACCAGTCACAGAAAGCTACGCAAATAGTATAGGTGCTGATGCATATACTCCAGATGCAGCGTCAGCCGCTCAAGTTGCAGTTAAATTTGTGAAAAATAGTGCATAATGAAAAGCTTTGAATAAGTTATTTCTGCCTATTTTGTATTTTAATTATATTAATTACTATAAATATATTAAGTTTTATAGGGATTATCTTAAACTAATAAGGTAGTCCCTGTTTTATTTACATACCAATAGATAGAAGACAGGATATTAATTTGCATATATATTAAAATGTTTTTTATTATATATCATTTTTTGATGTGCAAACATTTGCGTTAAGTTTTTATTAATGATAAAATTTAATAAAAACTAACGGAGGTTATCTTATATGATAATAATACATAACCAACTAACAGATATTTTTCCACTTTCAAAAGAAAAATTCAAAATACAAATTTGGATTAAAAAAGATTACGCAAAAGAAGTCCACCTTCTATACGATGATAGATATGACATGCAAAACTTAAAAATAGAGGGAATGGAACATGAAGTAACTGTTTATGATTATAATGTCTATTCAGTAATAATAAAGCCTAAAACCAAAAGACTTGGATATAAATTTATCATAAAAGATTACAATGACAAAATTTTCTATTATAAACAAGAAGGAATAGCAACAGAAGATGAGCTATATTTTGGTCATTTTCACTTTCCGTATGTGAATGAATCAGATATTTTTTTGAAGCCTGAATATGTTGAAGACCTCATTGTTTATGAAATTTTTCCTGATAGATTTTACAAATCGCCAAATTACTCAGTAAATAAAGAATTTGAGCCTTGGGACTATAAAAAATGGGACAAAAAAGGGTCAGAGGTTTTTTTAGGTGGGAATTTAAGAGGTATTATAGAAAAAATTGATTACTTCAAAGAACTTGGGATAAATGCAATTTATTTGACACCTATATATAAATCAACTACAAGCCATAGATACAATGTAGATGATTATTATAACGTTGATCCCATTTTAGGAACAAATGAAGATTTTAAAGAGTTAGTCAATGTTATGCATAAAAATGATATAAAGGTTATTATTGATATGGTATTTAATCATTCAGGGACGAATTTTTACGCCTTTCAGGATTTAATCAAGAATGGGGAAAAATCAAAATATTCTGAATGGTATAATGTTTATTCATATCCAATTAACACTAAGCAAATTAATTATGAGACTTTTGCTACAAATGTAAGAGAAATGCCAAAACTTAATACATCAAATAATGAGGTTCAGGACTTTATTATTAATGTTTTAAAATACTGGATCAATGAATTTGAAGTTGATGGTATTAGGTTTGATGTTGCAAATGAACTTGATAAAAATCTTTTGAGAAGGATAAGAAAAGAAATTAAGAGTATAAATAAAGAAATCTTACTCATTGGAGAAGTAATGCATAGAAGTGAAAACTTTTTACTTGGTGATATGTTTGACGGAGTAATGAATTACTATTCATGGGAAATATTTATCAAATATTTGTTAGGTAGGAAAGGTGCAAAAGAAACAGCAAATAACTTAAGTGAATATAGATTGAGAATTAATCCACTTATATTTTCATGCCAGCTAAATTTGATAGGTAGCCATGATACACCAAGAGTATATACCCTTTTAGGAAATAAAGCATTAACAAGATTAGCTACTGTTTTTAACTTAACATATCAAGGAATCCCTATGATATATTATGGTGATGAAATTTTGATGGAAGGCCATCAAGATCCTGATTGCAGACGTGGAATGATATGGGATAAAGAAAGATGGGATAATGATATACTTTGGTTATATAAAAGATTAATTAAACTTAAAAAAAATATAAATGCATTAAAATCTGACAATGTAAAAGAAGGTTACATTAACGATGTTTTCTACTTTAAAAGAGAGGCTAATGATGAATTTGTATATGTCTTTATAAATGCAAATAAAGATTCAAAGCTTATAAATCTTTTTGATTTAAGATTAATCGGGAAAGAGATATATTATTTTAGTAAACAAAAAACTGAATATAATCCCTTTGCAAACGTTAGTATTTGTGTTGGAGGTAATGACTTCGAAATAATAATTGCCTCGAAAAATTTAAATGAACTTTTATTATAGAATTATTATGTTTTTGTTATAAAAAATATGCAAAATAAACAAAAAAGTATTTGACAAATAGATAATATTATTATAGAATACAAATAAAGACAAACGTTTGCACATATTTTAAGGAGGACGATTGATTATGAAAAAAAGAGAGCCTATTGGATATTTATTTTTATCGCCAGCCTTAATTTCAATGGCTGTTCTAAGCTTTTTCCCAATTGGTCTTACTATTTATTATGCATTTACTAACTTTAACCTGAACCATTTTGACAATTATAAAATAGTAGGGTTTAAAAACTTTATTGACATTTTAAATGGACCTTTTAGAGAAGTTTTTGCACCAACATTTGCATGGACTTTCTTTTTTGCCACTGTAACAGTTTTACTCAACTTTTCAGTTGGATTATTATTAGCAATATTACTCAATAATAAGTTTATGAAAGAAACCAAGATATACAGAAGTCTTCTTATTATTCCTTGGGCACTCCCACCAACAATATCTGCTCTTGCTTGGCAGGGACTATTAAATGAAGAATATGGTGCAATAAATATGCTTTTAAAAGCACTTCATATAGGTGCAATTCCTTGGAGTACTGATCCATTTTGGGCAAAGGTAAGTATATTTATTGTTAATTTGTGGTTAAGTTATCCTTTTATGATGAATGCCTGCCTTGGTGCACTTCAATCAATTCCTAATGAATTGTATGAAGTTGCTGATATTGATGGTGCAGGATGGTTTACTAGAATGTTTAAGATAACAATCCCTATGATTATACCAGCTGCTTTACCACTAATTATTTCTTCATTTGCTTATGCATTTAATAACTTTAATGTTGTTTATCTAATTACTGGTGGTGGACCTGCAAGACTTGATACACAGTTTGCTGGTTCTACAGATCTTTTGGTATCTGCAACATATAAGATGACAATGCAATTTTTCAGATATGATTTAGCATCAGCATTATCAATTATCATATTCTTTATTGTTGGTTTTATTTCATTAATCAATATGAAGTTATCAAAAGCATTTGAGGGGGGTGCAAGATAATGAACGGTAAAGAGTTTATGACAACAAAAGATGTAACTATCCTTTGGATAAGTAGAATAATTATTTGGGTTGCTATAATACTTTCATTATTACCAACTTGGTTTATTATTGTTGCTTCATTATCAAAAGGTGATGCCTTTTTTCAATCATCAATTATTCCCAAAAATCCAACATTAGAAAATTACATTAAACTGTTTACAATGAAATCAAGTGATGGACAATCTTTGCCAGATTTTATCATGTGGATAAAAAATAGTATGATACTTTGTATAGGTGTTGCATTTTTGCAAATTTTTATGACTGCACCTGCTTCTTATGCATTTTCAAGGATAAACTTTGTAGGAAGAAAAAATGGCTTAAAAACTTTGTTAATCCTTCAAATGTTTCCTGCATTTATGGCAATGCCAGCTATATATGGGCTATTAGCACGACTTGAGCTTCTTGATAATATTTTCGCATTAATTCTTGTATTAGCAGGTGGTTCAGCATTTAATATATGGCTCCTAAAAGGTAATATGGACCAATTGCCTTATGAGATAGATGAAGCTGCAATTATAGATGGTGCTAATCATTTTACTATTTTTTGGCGAATAATTCTTCCGCTATCAGCACCAATGTTAGCTGTTATGTTCATTTGGAGCTTCAACGGCGTATTTAATGAATTTATATTGTCAAGCTTAGTATTGCAATCACCTGAAAATGCGACAGTACCAATTGGTCTTCAAAGATTTATTAATAATCAATTTTCAGCTAACTGGACAATTTTCTCTGCAGCTGCGATATTAGCTTCACTTCCAATTGTAATAGTTTATATATTACTACAAAAACAAATACAAAGTGGTCTTGCAGCAGGAGCAGTAAAGGGTTAAACAATTATTCAATGGAAAAAGTTATTAATATAAGATTTTAGGAGGTTTTTAGTATGAAAAAGCCATCAGTTGCTTATTTTAGTATGGAATTTGGACTTGAAAGTAAGTTTAAAATCTATGCAGGTGGACTTGGAATACTCGCAGGTGATTTTTTAAAGGCAGCAAAAGATCTTAAATATCCTGTTGTAGGTGTTGGTATACTATGGAAACAAGGATATACAAAACAGATCATAACAGAGGAATATGGAATAATTGATGCTTACCCTATCTATAAATATGATTTTGTTAAGGATACAGGTGTAAAAGTAAAGGTTAAAATAAGAAATAGAGATGTATATTGCAAGGTATGGAAGGTTGACTGCTTTGACAATGCTGATTTGTATCTTTTAGATACAGATATACCAGAAAATGCTGATAGGTGGATAACAGGACAATTATATGGATGGTTTGGAGAAGAAAGGGTTGCACAAGAGTTAGTTCTTGGAGTTGGTGGAGTTAGAGCTTTACAACAACTAGGAATTGATATTGACGTTTATCATTTTAATGAAGGTCATGCTGTTTTTGCAGGTATCGAATTAATAAGACAACAAATGGAAGACAATAACCTGCCATTTGAAAAAGCACTTGAAGAGGTTAAGAAAAAGATAGTATTTACAACTCATACACCTGTAAAAGAAGGTAACGAATCACATCCATTAAGACTTCTTATGTATATGGGAGCAAATTTAGGTCTTACAGAAGAAGAAATGACATATATTGGTGGAAGTCCGTTCAACATGACTGTGGCAGGTTTAAGACTTTCAAGAATTTCAAATGCTGTTGCTCAACTTCATATGAAAACTGCAAACAAAATGTGGGAAGCAGTTGATAGAAGAAGTGAGATTATTGGTATAACAAATGGAGTTCATGTTGGTACTTGGGTAGATACTCGAATACTTGATGCTAAAGATAATCCAGAAAAATTATGGGAAAATCATTTGAAATTAAAAAAGGAACTAATAGAGTTTGTTCATCAAAAAACAGGAGTTTCATTGAATCCTGATATTTTAACAATTGGATTTTCAAGAAGAGCAGCACCATACAAAAGAAGCGATTTGATATTCAGAGATAAAAAAGCAGCTAAGAAAATGTTTGAAAATAAAATTCAAATAATATTTGCAGGGAAAGGGCATCCACTTGATGATGTTGGTAAACAAATTGTAAACAATATTATCGAAATGACAAAAAAATACCCTGGGAAAGTTATATTTTTAGAAGATTACGATATGGAAATAGGGAAAATGCTTACAAGAGGCAGTGATATTTGGCTTAATAATCCACGAAGACCACTTGAAGCATGTGGAACATCAGGTATGAAAGCTGCTATGAATGGTGTTTTAAATGTTTCAACTTTAGATGGTTGGTGGCCAGAAGCATGTGAACATGGAGTTAATGGTTGGCAAATTGGAGATGGATTTGAATCATCAGATATTGAAAAACACGATGAACATGATTTAAAGAGTTTAGTAAAGGTTTTACAGCATGAGGTAATACCAACATATTATGAAAATAGAGAAAAGTGGATAAAAATGATGCAAGCAAGTATAGATTCAACTCTTGAAGCATTCTCAGCTGAAAGAATGTTAAAAGAATATTATGATTTGATGTATATTCCAAAAGGCAGCAAGGAATGATGCCAATTGGTTACAATAAAAGAAATTGCAAAGGAAGCAAATGTTTCACCATCAACTGTTTCTAGAGTAATTACAGGCAATAAAAGAATTAGTAAAGAAACTGCTGAAAGAGTAAAAGAAGCCATTAGAAAATTGGGTTATATTCCAAATGCGAATGCAAAAAGTATGGTAACAAAAAAGTCTAATACTATAGGTATATTCATTCCAAGAGAACCTAAATATGTTCTTTCAAATACATTTTTTGACCAAATAATTGGAACAATATGTGAGATAGCAAACAAAAATGATTATGATATTCTGTTTGCTATCTCAACCCCTGAAAAAGAAGTGCAACTATTGCAAAGGCTTGTTTTGAGCAAGAAGGTTGATGGATTTATTCTACTTTCATCTCGTATAAATGACAAAGCAATTGAATATTTACGTGATATTGAATTCCCAATGGTTGTTGTTGGACGACCAGAAAAGTATGAAGACCTTATTAATTGGGTAGATAATGATAACAAAAAGGCCGGATATGATGCAGCAAAATACTTAATTGATAAAGGACACAAAGAAATTGCATTTATAGCTGGACCAGAGGATTTAGTGGTAACACAGGACAGATTATATGGATTCAAAAAGGCATGCGAAGAAAGCTTTATAGCATCAAATAATATTATTATTAAATATTCTAATTTCTACAGAAAGAGTAGTTATCAAATTGCTTTTGAAATTCTAAAGTCAAATAAACGCCCAACAGCTATTGTATGTATGGACGATATTATCGGATTTGAAGTTACGAAAGCTTCAAAAGATCTGAACCTTGCTATTGGTGAGGATATTTCAATTATAACATTTAATAATAGCATAATAACTGAGCTTTCTAACCCTTCAATAACTACAATTGATATTAATATTGACTATATTGGAACGTCTGTAGCTGAGTTATTGCTTATGGAACTTAAAGATCCAAAAAAAACTTACAAAAGGTTGATTGTTCAGCATACATTAATTGAGCGAAGTTCATGTGCGACATTGTGATTGCAAAGCATTGCATATATAAAACAAGATAGGTAAAAAAATTTTATAAATAACTAAAGTCGTTTTATAAAAAATAAACAATATAATAAAAAATACTTGACAATAATTATATAAAAATTATATAATTATATTAACAAACGTTTGCATTTATTAATTATTGAGGAGGTTATATAATGAAAAAATTTAAAAAACTTTTATCTATTACATTAATTGTTGTATTTGCAATTTCTGTATTAATACCTACGTCAGGTGTATTTGCTGCTACAAAAGAGTTAGTAGTATGGTCACATCTTACTGAAGATGAAGTAAAAGCTCTTCAACCTATTGCTGATGAATGGGGAAAACAAAATGGGTATACAGTTAAGGTATTAGCAGATAAAGGTTCGTTCCAAAGCTTTTCAACAGCTGCTATGTCAGGTAAAGGTCCAGATATCATGTATGGCTTACCACATGATAATCTTGGTGCTTTCTGGAAAGCAAGATTATTAGAAGCAGTTCCTTCAAATTTGGTTGATAAAAAAGATTTTGTATCAATGGCAGTTGATGCTGTTTCATTTGATGGTAAAATGTATGGATTACCAATAGCTATGGAAACATATGCACTTTTCTATAACACAACAAAAATCAAAAAAGCCCCAACAACAATGGGTGAATTTTTAACATTAGCAAAGAAATATGGTTTTATGTATGATATTAACAACTTCTATTTCAGCTTTGCCTTCTTAGCTCAAAATGGTGGGTATGTTTTCAAAAACAAAGGTGGTTCATTAGATCCTAATGATATAGGTCTTGGAAATAGTGGAACTATAAAAGGGTTATCTTTACTTAGAGATTTTGTGCAAAAATATAAATTCATGCCAAAAGATATAAAAGGTGATATTGCAAAGGGTAACTTCCAAAATGGCAAAGTTGCTTTCTATATTAGTGGACCATGGGATGTTGAAGGATTCCAAAAAGCAAATGTTCCATTTGCTGTAGCTCCACTACCAAAGAGTGATTTAGGAAAACCAACTCCTTCATTTGTTGGTGTTCAAGCTGCGTTTGTATCAGCTAAATCAAAGAATAAAGATGCAGCATTTAAGTTATTAAAATATTTAGTTGATAACTCAGGCTTAAAACTATTTGAAGTAGGTAATAGAATACCTGTATTAAACAAATTATTAAGCGATCCAAAGGTAAAAGGAAATGCTATAATGGCTGGTTTTGCTGAACAAGCTAAAAATGGAATTCCAATGCCAAATATTCCTGAAATGTCAGCAGTATGGGGACCTGGTGGAAATGCTTTATCACTTGTTACAACAGGTAAAGCACAACCAAAAACAGCTGCTGAACAAATGGTAAAACAAATTAAGCAAGGTATTGCACAAATGCAATAATGCAAAATAGAAATCAATAGTATCAATTTGTAGGAGTAGGCTAATTAAGGCTTACTCCTTTTTTATTAAATAAGAATTATAAAGATACATCAATAAATTGAATAAATATATATAATATAAATGTTTTTTATGCTATAAATTCTGAACCAAATGCTATATTATTTTAAGTCTTTGTTGCAAACTAAAGTTATGACTTATATAGATAACAATTGAAATATTGTGATTTCTAAGATAAGAACCCTCTTTTAATTCTAAAATGCAAGTAGGGTTTTAATTGGATTTATTTTCTTTATCAATCATATAAACCTCTTCAAATGTATGGAAATTATCTTTTATAACTGTATCATCAATATTGTAGCTATATACCGATATAGGTTCAATAAAAAATGTTGGTACCTTTTTATATCCATTATTTAAATATATACTTGTTTTTAAAGGTTTGTTTTTTAATAATTTATCAATAATATCAATTGTTAATTCAGCCAATTTATCAATCGGCTTATATACAGTCATTAATTGTGTACCTTTAACTATTCTTTGACAAGCCGAAATATCAGCATCTTGTCCTACAACAGGCACAATACCTGCTAAACGTTTCTCAGACAATGCCATAATTGCTCCTTCTGCTAAAGAATCATTTGCTGCTAAAATAGCATCAATATGTTTGCCTTGATCCAACAAGTTATTTACATATTCATAGGCATATTCTTTTTTCCAGTTTGGAGAGTAATTTTCATATAATTTTCTTATACTATTATTATTAAAATAATTTTTCAAAATCTTTTCATAACCTTGTTTTATCATATAAACATTGTAATCTTTTGCATTTCCAAGTAGAAAAACATAGTTACCATTAGGTTTTTGGGATAAAAGTGCCTTTGCCATTTGTTCTCCAACACTGTAATTATTAAATGAAATATAAGCGTCTATGTCAGCATCTCTTATTAGTCGATCATAACTTATTACACTTATTCCTTTTTTCTTTGCTAATTCTACTGCAGCTTTGCATTTGTCATAACTATTCGGGACAATAACAAGTATATCAATATTCTTAGTTAATAAATATTTAACCTGGTTTACTTGTTCAAAATCATTTTCATTAGCATTTACCCATTCAATCTCATATCCTTTTTCTTTTGCTTTTGCTGCTAAAAAATCTCTATCTTTGAACCAACGTTCTTCTTTTAATGTACCCATAGCAAATCCGATAATTACTTTATTATCTTCTTTGCGAATTTCAGTTTTTTCTTTTATAGTACTACTAATAAAATAGAATAATAACAATGGAAGAAGAATAATTATTGATATTTCAATAAAAATTATAATTTTATTTGTTCTAAATCTTATAATAATATTATTATTAAATATTTTTTTAAATTTGCTAAACAAGTTATTAATCCCCCTTTAATTTGATACTCTATAAGAAGTCGGGGTTGAACCAGTTACCTTTTTAAAGATTTTAACAAAGTAATTTGGATCATCAAATCCAACAGCATATGAAATTTCCTTTATTGATAAGTTAGTTGTTCTTAGCAATTCTGTTGCTTTATTTACTCTAAGTCTTGTTATGTATTCCTTAAAATTAATACCTAAGCTCTTTTTAAATAATTTGCTAAAATAATAGCTACTTAAGTTATACTGAGAACTTATTTGGCTTAGTGATATTTCATTTGTGTAATTATCTTTTAGATAGTTAATAACAGCCGAAATAATATCATTTGATAATATTTTTTCTTGATTAGTTTTATTTTCAGATATTATTTTTAGTATTGTAGATTTCATCTCAATTAATAGGTTATTATCTTGGGTATTAATTAGTGTAATAATTGATTCTTCAATTTCTGATAATATATCTTTTTTGTTGATATTTGATTCAGTTAAAAGCATTATGATAAGTTTTATAATCTTGTATTTAATATTTTGCATTCCATATGCTTCTCGGTAATTTACATATAATTCATTAATAACTGTTTCTATAGAAGCTATAGAAACAGAGTTATTGAGTGCATACAAAATTTTATTTTCTAAATAATCTATTTCTAAATATATATCATTTTCATTTCTTTCCTCATTTAAATTGACTGCTTGATTATATGCTTCCCAAAAAGCTTTCTCAAATCCATCTACTATGTGATAAAATTGGCTGAATCCTATTTTGATTAAATAGAAATATGATTTTTGTTTTAATGTATCTAGAAATTGATTTTTCAGGTCTTCAGCCTCAAGCTTATTATCAGATGGGAAAAATAGGACAATGATATCTCCCATTCCAGATGAGGCAAGAACTCTTTTGTTAAATACTAACTTTATATCTTTTTTGATATTTTCAACAAGCTCGAAGTCATTAACAATTTCATTCTTTTCTTTCAGTTTAATAACTGAAAAAAATCCACTTTTTAATGAAATATTAAAAATTTTTTCATATTGGTCAATATCTAAAATATCAAAAGAGTGGTTATAAGTTAGTGTAAATAAAAAACTATTTTCAATTAATTGCCTCATAACTTTTAGTTGAGTATTTTTCTCTAAGTCCTCTTTAAGCTTTGATAACTGATTATTTACATACTCTATTGCATGCTTAGTAATATTTATTATGTCATTTGTTGAATAAGGTTTAAGAATGTACGAAAATGCACCTATATCAACAGCCTTTTTTGCAAATTCAAATTTATCATGAGCCGATACAACAATAAAAATTGGGAAAACATTTACTTTATTTTTTCTAATCTCTTCAATAATCTCAAGTCCATCAATATCTGGCATTTTAATATCAATAAAAGTAATATGCACTGTGTTAAATGTTAGATATTCTAATGCCTCATTGCCCGAAGAACATGTAACAATATCTAATGTTTCTCCAAACTCCTTTGTTAATATAAACTTTATAGATTCTTGAACAATTTTTTCATCATCAGCTATTAAAACTTTCAACATCTGCTTTAAATTCACCTCTGTTAGGTAGTTTTAAATAATCATATATAATTGGTATGCTGATCAAAACTGTTGTTCCAACATCAACTTCAGAAATAATAGTAAGCGGATTTTTAATATTGTAGAAGTATTCAATTCTTTTTGAAATATTTTCTATACCTATACCATGTGATGTTGTAGAAACAATCTCTTGAATACGAAGTTTTTCTAATGTGTTAGTATCCATACCCACTCCATTATCTGAAACCTCAATATGCATTAATTTATCATCTTTAAAAACATTTATTTTAATTATACCTTTGCTTTTTTTTGAAAAACCATGTATTATAGAATTTTCTATTATTGGTTGCAATATCATGCTTGGAACAAGAGCCTTTTTACATTCATCATTAATATTTATTTGTAATTCTATATTATCACCAAATCTTAGTGAATGAATATACATGTAATTTTTAATATTTTCAATTTCATCCATTAGTGTAACGGCTTTATTAATATTATGAACTGTATACCTTAAATAACTTGATGTTTTTAGAAGAATATCATATGTTTTTTCAGCATTTTCGAACATTGCAATTTGGATTATTGTATTTAATGTATTAAATAAAAAATGAGGATTTATTTGTGACTGTAAGCTTTTTAACTCTGCTTCTTGCAATGCTTGTTTGTATTTTATAAACTCTATTTTTTGTTCATTTATTATTCTTTCTAATTCGGCTTTTTCTTCGAGTGTTTTTAACATATCCTTTACCTTTAAAAGCATGTTATTAAATGAAGTATATAAAATTGCAATTTCATCATTTGATTTATATTCTGGCATTTCAATATCTAAGTTTCCTTCAGCAACTTTATTGGAATATCTTGCAAGCCTTGTTATAGGGGATGTGAGTTGCTTTGCAAAGATAAAGGCTAATATTGTTGCTAATAAAGTCCAAATAAAAATAATAATATTATTGATGCCTTTAATTGTAGTAATAATTTTTTGTATTTTTTTATAAATTGCTAGATTATGATTTATTTTATAATCACTAAGTTTTGCTAAGTAATAATTTATAAAATCAATTGTTTTTGAATAGTCTAAATAAACATTTAAAAAATTTATGTTGCCTTTTTTATAGATAATAAGCTTTTCGGTTAATGCATTTGTATTATTAAATATATTGTAGATATTTTCAACATACATGTATTCTTCTGCAGATATAACTGATGAATTAACCTCGTTTAGCTGTGCTGAAATGGTGTTTAAGCTATCATATATTTTTAAAAATGAATCAGAATCACCAGTTGTAAGAAAATGTTGAACGTTATAATTTAAATCATTTATACTTAACTTAATATCATTAACCTTTTTTATACTTTCAACTGTTTGATTAATTGAACTAATAATAAATTCAATATTAAATTGTATGAGTATGTTCATCAAAACAACTGAAAATATTACAAATACTAAAAAAATAATTAGCTTAAACTGTATGGAATGTATGTATTCTTTCATAATGAAAATTTACACCAACCTATTTTATAATACTAAAATCTGTTGAGATATATGATGCTGCATGTCCATATTTTTTAAAACTTAAAATTCCATCTATCAATTTTTCTGATATATTCTTTACCTTATCATTAATCAATGCTGTAATAATTCCTTCTTTTTGATATTTAAGTAGTTTTTGGTCAGAGCCTGAACCGATTAAAATAAATCTATCAATTTTATTTGACAAAATAACAGTCTGTGTTAAAGTAAATGTTTCAATTTCGTTACTTGCATAAATAACATTAAAACTATTATTATCAGAAACAAGCTCTTTTGCAATAAGTTCTGCAGAAAATGACCCATAATCAGAACTAAAAGTTTTTATATAAACTTCATTTATTTTATGTTCTTTTAAAAAATCAGTAATACCTTTTATTTCAAGAGTGCCTCCAATGCTACTATAAAAAGGATTATTTACAATAGCCATATTAACATAGTTGGAGGTTTTCTTTTTTAGATTATCGTAAATAATTTCTCCGACAATTTTGCCTTTCAGGTAATAATCAATTCCAATAAAAATATCTTCATTTTTATATAAAGAATCATTTAATAAAGAAACAACAAAAATATTCTTTTTTTTAAGATTGCTAATTTCATTATCCACTGAAGTATTACTAAAAATATTACATAATATAACAGCATCGATATTAGCATAATATGAAAGACTTATTGCATTAATTAGCTCTTGAATATTAGAATAAAAGATTACATCAGATAAAATATGTCTATTAACTGAAACAGCTTTAAACTGTTGAATAAAGGTATTCCAATATGATTCATTTTTAGGTAGTATCAAAATTGTTCTTATGTTCTGTTCTTTTTTATACACTCCCATCATTCTATTTGCTTTATATATATTCCATAAATTATATACAGATATCAATAAAAAAGATGATAAAAAAATTACTATTACAAATATAAATAAACTTCTATACAATTTATCAGAAATTTTCATATAATACGCCTCCAGTTTTATTGTAACATTTAGTGAACTTTTTAGGTATAGAAAATTTTTGTTGATTAAAAATTACTATCAATTTTAATTATTAGATCATAAACTTCCACAATATGTGCAAAAAATGATAGTGAATAAAAATATTTTTGTGAGTATTATATAATACATAAACCATAAGATAAACTTAAAAATTCTTATGGTAGATAAAATTATTATTAGGAGGGTATTTGAATGAGTAAAAAGTTTAAACTAAAGGTTCTTTCTATTGTTGTTGCTTTGATTTTTGCTTTTGGTGTTTTAGCAAATGTTTTTGCTCCAAAAGCACAAGCAAAAACAATTAAGATTGGTTTTTCTCTTGATACACTACAAGAGGAAAGATGGCACAAAGATAGAGATGAATTTGTTAAAGCAGCAAAAAAATTAGGAGCACAAGTTTTAGTTCAATCAGCAAATATGGACGATGCAGTTCAAAAATCACAATGTGAAAACCTAATAAGCCAAGGTGTTGATGTTCTTGTTATTGTTCCACATAATGCTGAAACATTAACATCAGTTATCGAAGAAGCTCATAAATCAAAAATTCCTGTAATTTCATATGACAGACTTATTAAGAATGCAGATGTTGATCTTTACATCTCATTTGATAATGTTAAGGTTGGAGAATTACAAGGCAAATATTTAACAACAAAGGTTCCAAAGGGAAATTATTTTGTATTTAGTGGTTCCCCAACAGACAACAATGCTAAATTATTCAAAGAAGGTGCAATGAAATATATAACACCATTAGTAAAGAAAGGTGCTGTAAAAGTATTATTTGAACAGTCAGTTAAAGATTGGAAACCAGAAGAAGCACTAAGACTTGCAGAAAATGCACTTACTGCTAACAAGAACAATGTTCAAGGTATACTTGCACCAAACGATGGTACAGCAGGTGGAATAATACAAGCTCTCAAGGCTCAAGGACTTGCAGGTAAAGTAGTTGTTACAGGTCAAGATGCTGACTTAGCAGCTATAAAGAGAATTGTTGAAGGTAGCCAATCAATGACAGTATTCAAAGATGTAAGAGAATTAGCTAAAAAGGCAGCTGAAGTTGCTGTAAAACTTGCAAAAGGAACAAAGGTAAGTGCATTAAAAGACGTAAATGGTAAAGTAGATAATGGCAAGTTAAAGGTTCCATCAGTTTTATTAACTCCAGTTGCAGTAGATAAGTCAAACCTTGATAAAGTATTAATCAAAAGTGGTTGGTTTACAAAACAGCAGGTATATGGTAAGTAAGGTTTTAATTTAAGGAGGAAACATAATGATGTTTCCTCCTTAAGTAAATTATAGCTAGAGGTGATAATTAAATGAGCGAATATATCTTAGAGATGGAACATATTATAAAAGATTTCCCGGGTGTAAGAGCTTTAAATGATGTTACTTTTAAAGTTAAGAAAGGAGAGATACACGCTTTAGTTGGTGAAAACGGAGCTGGTAAATCTACTTTGATGAAAATTTTAAGCGGTGCTTATCCATTCGGAACTTATGAAGGTGATATATATATAGAAGGCAAGAAGCAACAGTTTAAAACAATTAAAGACAGTGAACATGCTGGTATATCAATAATTTACCAAGAATTAACTTTAGTTAAATATATGACAGTTGGTGAAAATATCTTTTTAGGTGAAGAACCTACAAAAAATGGATTTATTGATTGGAACAAGGTATATTCTGATTCACAAGCATTGTTTAATAAACTTGGTATAGATATAGATGTTTATGAGAAGGTGATGAATCTCGGAATTGGACAACAGCAAATGGTTGAAATTGCCAAAGCAATTTCAAAAAACAGCAAGATACTTATTCTTGATGAACCAACAGCCGCATTAACGGAAGGCGAAACAAGGCAACTTTTTAGAATATTAAGAGACCTAAAAAATCATGGTGTTACATGTATATATATTTCACACAAATTAGAAGAAATTTTTGAAATAGTTGATAATGTTACTGTGCTAAGAGATGGTAAGACTATATCAACTAATTCAATAACAGAACTAAATGAAGAAAAGATAATAAATATGATGGTAGGAAGAGAGCTTACTGAGAGGTATCCAAAGAAAAAACATACTCCAGGGAAGGTTGTTTTTGAGATCAAAAATTGGAATGTTTATGATCCAGATAATCCTGAAAAAACAATTATTAAAGATGCTAGTTTCCAGATAAGACAAGGTGAAATAGTTGGCGTTGCAGGATTGATGGGTTCAGGAAGAACAGAGCTATTTATGAGTATTTTTGGTGCTTATGGTGGAAAAAAAGAAGGCAAGATATATTTAGATGGCAAAGAAATAAAAATAAAAGAGCCAAACGAAGCTATAAATTATGGTGTATGCTATTTATCAGAAGATAGAAAACAATATGGATTAGTTTTAAAGATGGATATTAAAGACAATGTAGTTCTTGCAAATTACAATAAAATTTCTAAATATGGGTTTATTGAAAATGTTAAAGCAATAAAAGAAACACTATCCTATGTTGATAGTTTAAAGGTAAAAACACCATCTATATTCCAAAGAGTAGAAAATCTAAGCGGTGGTAATCAACAAAAGGTTGTATTGGCAAAATGGTTAATGGCAAATCCTAAGGTTTTAATATTAGATGAGCCTACTCGTGGTATAGATGTTGGTGCAAAATATGAGATTTATCAAATAATGAACGAACTTGTTGAACAAGGGGTTTGTGTTATTATGATATCGTCCGAATTACCAGAAATAATTGGTATGAGTGATAGGGTTTTGGTAATGAGAAATGGAAGCATAGTTGCTGATTTGAATGAAAATGAATTATCTCAAGAAAGAATTATGACTTATGCAACAGGAGGAAGATAAAGTATGAAAAAGAAGATTAATGTTAGGGCATATACAATGATTATAGCAATTGTTGTCATTTGGACAATATTTGCTATATTGACTGAAGGGAATTTTATTACACCAAGAAATATTTCAATGCTTGCAAGACAGATGTCAATTACTGCACTTGTTGCAATAGGAATGGTATTTGTAATTGTTGCTGGGCATATAGATTTATCAGTAGGTTCTGTTGTTGGATTTACAGGAGCAATGGCTGGTGTGCTACAAGTTTGGAATGGCTGGTCTACACCTATGACAATAATAGGGGTACTTGTTATAGGTGTTTTAATTGGATTATGGCAAGGTTATTGGGTAGCATATAGAGGTGTTCCAGCATTCATTGTTACGTTAGGTGGTATGTTAATTTTTAGAGGTGGTGTATTGTTAGTAAGTAAAGGCATAACAATTTCACCATATAAGGATAGTTTTAGATTTATTGGTCAAGGATATTTAAACAAAGAATTAAGTATATTATTTGGTATTCTTCTAGCTATAGGTTATATATATATGACAATCAATGAAAGAAATAAAAAGAAAAAATATAATCTTGAGGTTCCATCAATTGGTATGGAATTAGTTAAAGGTACAATTTTCTTAGCTTTAATAGGAATATTTACTGCAATAATGGTTGGATATGAAGGGATTTCAATTCCTCTATTAATATTAGTTGTCTTTACTTTAATACTTACATTTGCTGCTTCAAATACTACATTTGGTAGATATGTTTATGCAATAGGAGGGAACAAAGAAGCTGCAAGATTATCTGGTATAAACATAAAAAAGGTCAATTTAGGTATATTTGTTATGATGGGATTTTTAGCTGCATTAGCAGGTATTGTTATGACATCAAGACTTGATGCTGCAACAGCAGGTGCAGGTACTAATATGGAGCTTGACGCTATTGCTGCTGCTATATTAGGAGGAACAAGCACATTAGGCGGTGAGGGAACTGTTGCAGGAGCAATTATAGGTGCTCTTATTATGGCAAGCATTGATAACGGAATGAGTTTATTAAACTTAGAATATTCATACCAAATTATTGTAAAAGGTTTAATATTAATAATTGCTGTATGGTTTGATATTTCATCAAGGAAAAGAGCATAATTCTATTTATAAATGGTTATAAATAATGAAGTTATTATTAAAAAGGCTATTTGATATTTTGAAAATCAGGTAGCCTTTTTTAATTGTTTTTATTTAAAAATATAATGAAGTTAAGTAAAAACATATTATTCTTTTATATTTAGAGCTTTATTTTGGTAGATAGATATTAAACATTAAAATGGCTCATAAATACCAATACAACTTATATCAAAAGTATATACTGAGCTTTAAATAATATTTTTAAAATAGCAGTTGACAAAGAGAAAAAGAACAGCTATAATAAATAACTGTCGCTGCCTGAAAAGCAGAAGACAAGTAAGACAAAAAAAGTAGTTGACAAAAGAGAAAGAAGAGTATATAATCTATACTTGCCGCTGATAAAGCGGTGAAAGAAGCTAGAAAATTAAACAGTAGTTGAAATGAATGCTCTATAAGACCAAGCGGTCTAAATGAGAAGTAATTTAAGAGCG